>JBKPCW010000166.1:0-2894 GCA_046727555.1 Candidatus Dormiibacterota bacterium
CGCTCCTCGGCGGTCATGAGCTTGGAGTCGTTCAGGCCGGGGATGCGATCGCCCAGCCGCAGCACGACCGCGCCGGCGACGACCGGGCCCGCGAGCGGGCCCATGCCGACCTCGTCCACGCCCGCCACGACGTGGTAACCCATGGCGTGGGCTCTCCGCTCGAATTGCCAGAGCTTGGGACGCATCTATTCGAGCCTAATGACCGTCGGGGCCAACCGCCAGACGCTTAACAGGCTCCGATTCGAGTCAGGCTTCGGCCTCTTCGCCCTCCGCGGCCTCGCCGGCCTCGACCGCCTCCTCCTCTTCCGGCTCTTCTGCCTCGCCGCTCTCCGCCACGAGGCGCCGGCGCTCGCGGATCCGGGCCTCGCGGCCGACCTTGCCGCGCAGGTAGTACAAGCGCCCCTGGCGCACGTCACCGTGGCGCAGGACGTCGATCTTGTCGATGCGCGGCGAGTGGATCATGAAGGTCCTCTCCACGCCCACCCCGTGTGTGACCCGGCGGACGGTGAAGTTGCGGCGCAGACCGCCGCCGGTGACGCGAATCACCGTGCCCTCGAACACCTGGATGCGCTCCCGCGTGCCCTCGACGACCTTGGCGTGCACACGCACGGTGTCGCCTGCACGCAGCGTGGGCGTCTTTTTCTTCTGCTGCTCCTTCTCGAGCTGCTGGATCACGTTCATGTCTTCTTCAACTCCCTGGAATGCGCGACCCCGCGCTGGGCGGCCTGCTGGCGCCGCCACTGCTTGATGCGCGCGTGGTCGCCGGAAAGCAACACATCGGGCACGGCCATGCCCCTGTACTCCGCCGGCCTGGTGAACTGCGGCCAGCCCGTCATCACATCGGCAAAACTGTCCTGCGCGAGGGAGCCGGGATGGCCCACCACCCCGGGCACGAGCCGGGCCACCGCGTCGACCAGGACCATGGCGGGGATCTCGCCGCCGCTGACGACGTAGTCGCCGATCGAGATCTCCCGCGCCTGCAGAGCGGTCCGGACCCGGTCGTCGATGCCTTCGTACCGGCCGCAGACGACGATCAGGCCTGGCTCGCGGGACAGCTCCTCGGCCACGCGCTGATCGAGCCATTCGCCCCAGGGTTCCATGAGGATCACCGGGCCGGGGTTGGACGCCCGGATCGCCTCCACCGCCTCGATCACCGGCTCGGGCTTCATGACCATCCCCGGGCCGCCGCCAAAGGGCATGTCGTCCACCTGGCGGTGACGGTCATGGGTGTAGTCCCGAAGGTCGTGCGCCTTCAGCTCGACCACGCCCCGCTCGATGGCGCGGCCGATCACGCCCTGCTGGAAGGCGGGCCCGAACATGGCCGGGAAGATGGTCACGACGTCGAAGCGCATCAGTCCTTGTCGCGCGCCTCCTCGAAATCGAAAACCCAGTCGGCGACCAGAACGTGGCCCGCCGAGACGTCGACCTCCACGATCGCGCCCTTCGTCGCCGGTATGAGGTGCTCGATCGTTCCCTCGCGGCTCACCCAGACGTCGTTGGCGGGACGCTCCAGCACCTCCTCGATGACCCCGACCCGGCGCCCGCTCGGTGTCACCACGGCCAGGCCCACGACCTCGCGGTAATAGAAACGCCCTCGCTCGAGCTCGCGCCTCTCTGTGTCCGGCACTTCGAGATACCTGCCCCGAAAGAGCTCAGCCACCGTGCGGTTGTCGATGCCCCGGAATTTGACCACGAGGCCAGGATGTCCGTCCCGACTCCATTCCACTTCGCGCGCGCTGCCGTCGAGCAGAAGACTCGCGCCTGGATCGAACCGATCACCGAAGTCTGTCAAGGGGTGCACCTTTACAGCCCCCTCCAGCCCATACGCCCCCGTGACCTGCCCGACTCGGATCATGCCCTGACCTCTCCGCCGGGGTGACGGCCTCGGGGCGCGTGAGGCGCGTGAGAAGAAGACAGCGTTGGGTTGGCCAGGTCGACGAACACGCGTCTGCCCCGGTCGCGCGACGACGCGACCCTGACCAGCGTCCTGATCGCCTCGATGTTGCGGCCGGCCTTGCCGATGAAGCGGCCGATATCCTCGTCGGCGAGCTTGACTTTGATGGCGACGGTCGCCCCGCCGCGCTCAAAGGCCTCGACCGAAACCTCGTCCGGCTTCTCGGCGAGCGACTTCGCTACGAACTCGACGAGCGCGCGGTAGTCGATGCTCGGACCACCCGGCATCGGCCGCTCGCTACGCCGGTACCCGCCGCCACGGTTGTACCCACCACCACCTCCGCCGCCGCGTCGAAAGTCACGCCGAGGGGGTCGATTTCTCTGCTCGTCGCTCAAGGATTCCCTCCCGCTTCAAGAGACTGCGCGCCGCCTCGCTCGGCTGGGCGCCCTGCTGCAGCCACTTCTTCACTTTGTCCACGTCGATCTTGACCTGCACCGGCTCGGTCATGGGGTCGTAGTAGCCGAGGTGCTCGATGAAGCGGCCGTCGCGCGGCGAGCGCGCGTCCGCCACCACGAGGCGGTAGAAGGGATGCTTCTTCGCCCCCATCCGCCTCAACCTGATCTTTACCAACCTGCGCCTCCTTTTTGAACTGCACTCAGGGGAAGGCCGGCCAACCTGCCTTTCCGGTTGACCGCGCCGAGCTGCTTGGCGAGCTTCTGCATCGCGTCGCGCGCCTTGAGCAGCCGGTTGACGTCGGCGGGCTGCACGCCACTTCCGCGGGCGATCCGGCGCTTGCGCGCGCCGTCGAGGACCTCGGGATGCGCGCGCTCCCGCGGGGTCATCGACAGGATGATCGCCTCCATCTTCCTCATCTCTTTGTCGGTGTCCGCACCGGCGAGCTGGCCTTTCAAGGCGCCGCCCCCCGGGACCATCTCGAGCATCGACTCGAGCGACCCCATGCCACGCAGCTGGCGGATCTGGGCCAGGAAGTCGTCGAAGC
>JBKPCW010000167.1:0-6220 GCA_046727555.1 Candidatus Dormiibacterota bacterium
GGCGTTCGAGGTCCTGATCGGTCAGCACACCTACGAGATGTGCCGCGACTACATCGCGGTCGACCTCGTGCCCGGCGTGCAGCTGAAAGGAAAGTCCGCCGAGACCTTCCGCATCTACCAGCTGACCGCGATCCGGCAGACTCCCGACTCGCCCTGGGTGCAGTTCCCATCGCAGATGGCGACCCAGTCGCATCACGCCTTCACTTCGCAGTACACGCAGCAGTCGGTGCTCGCCGCCGCCGACAGCGGGTCGACGGACCTGCTCGTCGGTAAGGAGGCCGAGGAGCTGCTGGCCCGCCGCCAGCAAAATCCGAACTAGTGGAGTAGCGCCGCTCCGAAGATCGCGGCCGTCGCGGCGAGGACCACCAGGCCGCCGATCACGCTCATGCAGCTCATCGACTTCTTGGCCACCGGCTTGACCGGAGGAGTCGGGTTGTAGACCACGTGCGGCGGGATGATCGAGGCCGACTGCGCGACGGCGATGCCGATAGGCGTCGCCGGGATCGGCGTTGCCGGAGTCGCGATGGGCACCATCCGCGAGAGGTCCGCGCCCGGCTCGAGACTGCGCTGCCAGCCGGGGCACATCCGGTCGGCGACCCGCGACATCGCCTCGTCAAACTCGTGCCCGGACTGGTAGCGGTCCTCGGGCCGCTTCGAAAGCGCCTTGAGGATGACCTGCTCGAGCTCGGGGTTCAGACCGGGTCGGAAGACCGACGGAGGCTTGGGCGGAGCCTGGACGTGCTTGGCCATGAGCGTGAACGGGCCGTCGGCCTCGGTGGCGGTGAACGGCGGCTGGCCGGCGACCAGCTCGTAGAACATGATCCCCGCGGAGTAGAGGTCGCTCCGGCCGTCGACCTTGCTCGACGCGACCTGCTCGGGCGACATGTACTGCGGCGTCCCCACCGTGGTCCCGGTCTTGGTCGCCGTGCCGCCGACGCCGGAGTCGTCGGTCAGGCGCGCGATGCCGAAGTCGGCGACCTTCACCATGCCCTCGTCCGCGATCAGGACGTTCTCCGGCTTCATGTCGCGATGGACGATGTGCTGGCGGTGGGCGTAATCGAGTGCCTGCAGGACGCCATGCATGACGGCGAATACCTGCGGCGGGGGGATCGGGTCCTGGTTCATCCAGTCGCGCAGCGAGCGCCCGCGGATGAACTCCATGACGAGGTAGTTCACATTGCCCTGCAGCTCCATGTCGTGAACCTGGACCAGGTTCGGGTGACTCGTCCGGGCCATCACCTGCGCCTCCTGGAGGAAGCGCTTCAAGGCCACGGGATCGGCCGACTGGATCAGCTCTTTGATCGCGACCTCGCGGCCCAGTCCGGGTTGCTCGGCGAGGTAGACCGCGCCCATGCCGCCCCGTCCCAGCTCGCCCTTGACGCGGTACTTGCCGATGTAGCGCTCGCCCGGGACCTGCGACGGCGTGGGATCCCCCGCGCGAGGCGCGGGGATCCCGAAAGCTGGAGGAGGCGTCCCCGGCGGAGGGACCGGGATGAGCCGCATGGTCGGCGCATACGCGGCCTCATCGGCGGACGGCTTGGGAGTGCTCTCCTCGGGCGGGGGCGGCCAGCCCGGCTGACCGGGGTCGGACATCTGCGGCGAGCCTACCAGAGTTCAGTGGCGACCCAATACGTATGGTGTTTTCAGGTCATTACGTCGATAATCTGGCCGCACCAGCCAGCCAACAGGAGGAGATTATCGATGGCCCAGACGCCCCCGCCGCCCCCGAGCCAGCCAGCGCCGATGGGCGGCACGCCGAGCTCAGTTGGCACCAACAAGAAGCTCTACTCGACTCTTGCCTATATCCTCGGTTGGCTCACAGGCATCATCTTCCTGTTCGTCGGCAAGGACGACCCGGACGTGAAGTGGAACGCCGCCAACTCGATCGTCGTGTTCGGTGGCCTGAGCGTGATTCAGATCGTGCTCAGCGTCATCCCGGGGATCAAGGTCATCGCCCCGCTCATCGGTCTTGTTTCCCTTGTCTACTGGATCGTGTTCCTGGTCAAGAACCTGCAGGGCCAGGGCGAGAAGCAGCACGCGCCCTTGATCTCGAATTACATCGACCGGTACGTCGACCAGCTCGCGACCGCAGTCAAGTAGAGAGAGCGACGCTCAAAGGCCCTGCCCCACCGGGCGGGGCCTTTTTCATTCCTCCTCGTCAGAGGAAAGCTGTTCCAGCACCCGTAGAGGGAACCCTGCCGGGTTCCCTCTACGCCGGGCCGCTCAACGGCCGTCCGCGGTCCTGGTCACTCCCGGTGCAATCGCGGCCGGATTCGCGGCCCTAACACCCTCCGGAGCGGAAGGGATTGGCCAAAAGCCCTCCGCCAGCGATGTCCGGTGGCTACTGGACGACGTGGGTTGCGGCCGGGCATAGCCCGGCCGCCAGGGCAACGCTCATTCCTCCTCGTCGGCCGACAGCTGTTCCAGGGCCTTCTCGATCCCGGCCCGCAGGGCATCCCGTTCCTCGCGCAGCCGCGTCGCCTCGGCCCGCGTCGTGGCGAGCTGGTAGCGCAGGCGCTCGATCTCGTCCTGGAGCTCGCGGACTCGCTGGTCCGATGCTCCCCCGCCCCCACCGCCACCGCCCGCCTGAACCTCGGCGAGCTCGAGCTTCAGACGCTCGACGGCGACCTTCAGCTCGCGCCGCTCAGTCAGCAGCTCCTGGACGAGCGATTCAGACGGCCTGGTCTGCTCTTTCGACATAACGGCACAGGCCCGGCTGGAACTCGCGCAGGCGCAGGTGCTCCATCTCGCCGCGGAGGAAGCGCGCTTTGACCTCGAGGCTCCGGATGCCCTTCATGCCTTCGTACGGGAAGCGGTACAGCTTGCCCGAGTCGACGAGAAGGCAGACCGCGAGCTTCTCTCCGTCCTTCTCGATGACGTGCTTGTAGCACGGCACGGTGCGCCGGGCGACCTCCATCTTGGTGAAGCCGCCGACACGCCCGCGAAGGACGTCGATGGGACCACGCACCTCTCGGTGAATGCTAATTCAGAAGTCGCAACTGCTCGGGCGCTGGAGGTGGTTTGAGGGTCACGCGGCGGCGATCGGAGACGGCGTGCCGGGAGCGAAGCCGCGCGACCTCGTGCATCGTCTTCTCTCCGAAGGAAGGCGGCAGGTACGCGCGGTCGCGGTACGCGATCTCGTAGCGCGGCAGCAGCTCGGGCCAGTGCCTCGCGAGCACGCCAAGGAAGTGCTCCCGCGTGCCGTCTTTGAGGTGCAGCATCCCGGCCCACAGGCCGGTGGCGCCCGCGGCGCGCGCGGCCTTGACGACCTCCTCGAGCATTTCCGGCCGGTCGGAGAGCCCGGGAAGGATCGGCGCCATGCCGACACCCACGTCGATGCCCGCGTCCACAAGCTTCTCGATCGCGCGCAGCCGCTGGCGCGGGTGCGCCGTGCCCGGTTCGGTCTTGCGCCAGACGTCGTCGTCCAGCGTCGGGATGCTGAACGTGATGTGCAGCTCGGCTCGCCGCGCCAGCTCCGAGAGCACGTCGACGTCGCGCACGATCATCGGGCCGCGCGTGATCATGGCCGCGGGGTTCGAAAAGTCGCGCAGTGCCTGCAGGCACTGCCTGGTCAGGCGGAAACGGCCCTCGGCGGGCTGGTATGGGTCCGTGGCGGCGCCGATGACCACCGTCTCCTTCTTCCACGAGCGGCGGGAGAGCTCCGCCCGCAGCACCGACGCCACGTTGACCTTGACGCGCACCGTCCGCCCGTAACGGTCGTCGGACGGCCTGTCGGCGCGCATCTCGAAGGCACGGACGTAGCAGAACGCGCACCGGTGCTCACATCCCGTGTAGGGGTTGAGCGACCAGGAGAAACCCATGTTCTTGACCGGGTTGAGCGCCGACTTGCACTCGACCTGGACGTAATCGACGTCGGCAAGCCTCGGTTCCAGCGCCGCCACCTACTCATGGTAGAACAAACGTTCGATTACCGGACGAGCTTGATGTCCGAGCCTGGCGCCTCCCCGATCGGGCGGCCTTTCCTCAGTCGCCGGCCCGGCCGCACCAGCGACGACGGGCAGAAGTCGTTCAGCACGCATTCCTCGCAGCGTGGCCGCCGCGCGTCGCACACACGGCGGCCGTGGAGGATCAGGCGCAGCGAGAGAGCCGTCCACTCTTCCCTGGGCACGAAGGATGTGACCTGGTACTCGATCTTCACCGGGTCCCTGGTGGCCACGAGCCCCAGCCGGTTCGTCAGGCGCGTGACGTGCGTGTCGACCGCGAAGCCCGGCTCGTCGAAGCCAGCGCCAAGAATGACGTTCGCCGTCTTGCGCCCAATGCCAGGGATCTCGACCATGTCGTCCATCGTCTTCGGGACCTCGCCGCCAAACAGCTCGACCAGGGCGCGGCTGGCGGCGATGATCCGCCGCGTCTTGAGGCGGAAAAAGCCCGTGGGTTTGATCAGCTTCTCGACCTCCGAGGGGTCGGCGGCGGCGAGGTCGACTGCCGTCGGGTAGCGGCGGAACAGCTCGGGCGTGACGAGGTTCACGGAGCGGTCGGTGGTCTGCGCCGACAGGATCGTCGCGATCAGGAGCTGGAACGGGTTCTCGTGCGTGAGCTCGGTCGCGGCCTGGTAGAGGTCGCGCAGTCGCTCCACGCTCAGGAGCGCACGCTTGCGCGCGCCGCGAGGTGGCTTGGGGACGTTCCAGTTCCTGGGTTTAGGAGCCAAGCAGCCGGCGCGCCACCGCCGCGACCTGCGTTCCGTCGGCGCGGCCCTGCAACCGGGCGGTTGCCGCTTTCATGACGGCGCCGAATCCCTTCGGGCCGTCCGGCTTGACTTCCGCGATCACGGCCCGCACCTCGGCCTCGACCTCCTGCTCGCTCATCTGCGCCGGCAGGTAGCCGCGGAGAACTTTCATCTCGGCCTCTTCGCGCCGGGCGGATTCCTCGCGCCCGGCCTTGCGGTAAACAGCGATCGCCTCCTCGCGCCGCTTGACCTCCTTACGAGCGACGCGGACGACCAGATCGTCGTCGATGGCGCCGCTCGCGCCCCCCTCCTTGCTCGCCCGGACGAGCTCGCTCTTCAGCAGCGAAAGCGTGCCGAGCGCGACGTCGTCGCGTCGCACGCGGGCGTTGACCATGTCGGTTTGAACGCGGTCATAAAGCGCCACTTTTGGGGATTGTCACACATGCACAGGTTCGGGCCCGATCCCTGATAATCGGCGCCTATGCCGTACCTCCTGGCGGGTCCCTTCGTCGCGCTGGTCGGCATCCTGGCGGTGTTTTTCGTTCTCCGCCGGAAGTCGGTCGAGAAGCGCTCGATGTACTCGGCTCGACGCTCGCAGATCGAGCACAAGGTGCGGGCCGCGCGCCAACGCACGCTCGCGCCGCGAGGCCACTCCAGGCCCGCGGAACAGACGATCCCCGCCGAGGCCCCATCGCCCTTCGCCACCCAGGCCCCCCAGACCGCGGCCTACCAGGTGCCCGCTTACGAGGCTCCTCCCGTAGCTCCACCCGCACCGTCGCAGTTCCCCCAGCCGGCGCAGGCGCCGGCCCCAAACCCTTGGGACGTGGCCGCGGCCGCACCCACGCCCGCCGCGCCCTCATACGATTACCCGCCGGCCGCGCCCGAACCCGCCTACGCGCCGCAGCCCGAGCCCTACCAGCCGGCGCCAGCCGCGCCAGGCGAGCCCTCATGGACCCCGGCGCCGGCTCCGGCGCCGCCGGCGGAGCGACTCGAGCCCGCGGCGCAGCAGACCGCCTCCGCGACTGCGGCGGGCTCCTGGTCCGTCGTCAGCTCAGAGAAGGAGTCGGCCGCGACGGTCGCCCCCGACGGCAAGAAGAGGAAGAAGGACAAGGGCGGCGCGCCGGGATCGTCGTGGGAGCTGGCGTCCGGCGAAGCGCCCGGCGCGGAAGGCGAGGAGCCCGAGGTCAGGCGCTCCAACGCGACGCTGATGGCGATCGCTCAATACGCCGTGCTGGTCGTCGGCCTCGTCATGGTCCTGATCGGCGTCCTCGTCATGGTCGCCAACTCGCACGTCACCTAGCTGACAGCACCGCGCCGGCGAGGACGCGCCCACCGTCGCGCATGACCGTGTCGCACACGAGCACGCGGTAGCCGAGCGCTTCGACCTTCTCTGTCAGGCCGCGGTCGCGCTCGTCGAGCACGAAGACAGCGGCGGCATCGCGGTACATGCGCGCGACCTCCACGGGGCTGGGATCGTGGCCGAGCGCACGCATCATCTCCACGGTCGGTCCCTTGAGGGCCACGCCGCCGACG
>JBKPCW010000168.1:0-7716 GCA_046727555.1 Candidatus Dormiibacterota bacterium
ATCCAGGACCTGAAGGAGCGATGGTTCGGCTCGCCGGCGCTCTACGCGGCGCCGCCCATCTCGAACACGACGGTCGAGTACTTCCCTGTCGACGGGACGACGCAGCTCCAGATCATCTACAGCCTTGACCATGCCGGCGTCTGCGACAAGTACGGCTGCGCCAAGGATCCGGCCAACCCGAGCAACATCGCGTGGGGACTGGAATGGTCGGACTTCGTCGGCAGCAGCTACATCTGCTACTCGCCGCGTTCGACCGCGCTCAACTACCACCAGTACGTCCTGCTTCCGCGCTGGTCGCCGCCCACGGATGGGTCGATCAGGATCCCTCTGGTCGAGAAATGGAACGCCCTCGCAAAGGTGATCTACGTCCACGAGGCGGGCCACGTCGCCATCGACAGGGACGACATCGCCGCCTTGAACGCGCAGGCGGAAAAGCTGCCCACGTGCGACGCGCTCTACAAGTTCTGGGACAACCCGCACGTGTTCGACAAGCTGAACGCCGACCAGCTGGCCTACCACGCCAGGCTGCGCGCCGACTGCCGGCCGGAGATCGGGTGCATTCCCCCCGGCTGGATGGGGTGGTGAGCCGCCCGGTTTAAGCGGGAGGCTAAACGCCGCGGAGGGCATATCATCGGCGGCGCCTTGCCGATCGGAGTCGAAGACCTCGCCCTCGCCGCGCTCGTCCGCATAGTGCCTCGGGGCCGCTACCGGCTCGCCGCGCAGAACGACGCGCGGTTTCAGTCGTTCGCGAGCAACACCACGCGGATCGCCTACCGGCAGCAGGGGCCGACGCCGGCGTTCTTGCTGTTCTCGGGCGCGGGCCAGAACCCGCACTCGGCGGCGCTGGCCGCGGCCAGCTGGGCCGAGGCGAACTGGCGGCCCAACGCCATCCAGCGCAAGGTCCGGCCGGGGGTGGTCGTGGTCCATGTCGCCCCCGGCAATCAGCTGACGCCGTCCGGCCCCGTCGGCGGCGCGGCGGTGCCGGCGGCGGTGTGGACCGTGGACTCGGTGAGCGGCAAGGTGGAGACGGCCGGCAAGCCGCCGGGCTCCCCCGCCCCGGGCGAGCTCCGCCACTCCGCCAACGACCTGATGCGCGGCGTGCCGGCGCCATCGCTCGGCGAGCTCGACATGGCCGAGAAGGGCGTGATGCAGCCGCGGACCGTCGGCATGCCGCCCGCCCTCGGCTACGGCCTGCGCATCCTGCTGATCATCTTCGCCCTGCGTTACGCGTTCGGCGGTGTGATCGGGTTGTTCGCGCTGCCCGGGATGTTGAACAAGGACGCCTGGAGCATCCTCACGCTGAACATCGTCATGAGCGTCCTGCTCCTCGCCGGGATAGTTTTCGGGGCCTCGCTGGTCTTCAACTTCCGCAACCTGGCGTACACCGCGCCCGGCTTCTCGAGCCCTGTGTCAGGCGTGCGCAACCTCGCCTGGGGGGCTTACATCGTCGTGATGCTCGGCATGGCGGTGGTCTACGAAGGCGTCCTCCCGCAGTTCGAGCGCCAGAGCTACGCGAACACCACGTCGAGCCAGTACACGCACGTGACGAGCACCGCCAACGACGACGGTGGCGAGACATATGTCGTCCAGGGCGGCGACCTCACGGTCGACCTCTCCGGCTGGCCTTCCTCCGAGTGGAGCGGAATCCAGTTCAAGAGCAGCAACCCGACGGTGCTGTCGCTCGACAGCGTGCAGACGGACAAACCGATCGCCAGGTTCGTCACGCACGCGACAGGCGTGGCGCGGGTCGACGCGACGTCGGCGGACGGGAAGTATTCGTTCGAGGTACGGGTCGACGTGGCGACGAAGTCGGACCTGGGGGCTTAGGAAGCCTTCGCCCGAGACGCGTCCTTGAGCCCCGTGATGTAGGCCGCCGCGGCGACCGCCGCCGTCGTGCCGTCGCCAACCGCCGTCGCGATCTGCTTGGTCAGCTGCGCGCGCACGTCGCCCACGGCCCATATGCCTTCGACCGAGGTCTGCATGTTGCGGTCGGTGACGATGTAGCCGGCCGTGTCGTGGTCAACGTGCACTTTGAAAAGCTTGGAGTTGGGCACGAAGCCGATGAAGATGAACACGCCGCCGACGCGGAGCTCCTTCTCCTTGCCGCCCTGCTCGTAGCGGACGAGCTGGACTTTGTCCTGGCCGACGATCTCCTTGACGTGCGCGTTGAGGATGAACTCCATCTTCGGGTTGGACCTGGCGCGGTCAATGAGGATGGGCTGGGCGCGGAACTCGTCGCGCCGGTGAATGACGTAGACCTTCGACGCGTAGCGCGTGAGGAAGTCGCCTTCCTCGATGGCCGCGTCGCCGCCGCCGATGACCGCCAGCTCCTCGCCCTTGAAGAAGGCGCCGTCGCAGACTGCGCAGTAGCTGACGCCGCGGCCCCAGAGCTCCTTCTCGCCCGGGACCTCCAGGTAGCGGGGCAGGCCGCCCGCGGCCATGATCAGGGCCGGGGCGCGCAGCTCCTCGCCCGACTCCAGACGGACGACCTTGGCGTTGCCCTCGACCGAGATGGACTCCACCGGCTCGAACTCGCGGACCTGGACGCCGAACTTGCGGGCGTGGTCGCCCATCTTGACGGCGAGGTCGGAGCCCAGGACCGACTCGAAGCCGGGGTAGTCCTCGACGAGCTCGGTGTTGAGGAGCTGGCCGCCGAGGGGGCCGCGGTCGACGACGACCGTCTTGAGGTCCATCCGGGCGGTGTAGAGGGCGGCCGCGAGCCCGGCCGGCCCGCCGCCCACGATGACCACGTCGTAGCTCTTGTCCACTGCGCTAGTAGGAAGTATCCCCGGTTCGGGATGTATTCCTACCCCCACGGATAGTCGCGACTATCCCGGCTTCTGACCGCCGAAAACCCGCGATAGTCCGGACTAACCGCGTTCGGCCGACCCTTACAACACGGATAGTCCGGACTAACCGTGTTCGAGGGACCCGTACGACACGGATAGACCGGACGATCGGTGATGTTCTCCGGGGGAGGCGAGCCCAGCGCCCTTTACAGGCTGGGTTGTTCTGGTCTGCACCTGGATCGATGCTGACGTCGTGCACGCGGTGCGATCGCTGGAGGACGGACTGGAGCGTCGCCCTTTCTTCGTCGCCGAAGCCCGCGCCGCTGGATTGAGCTGGCAAGCCCTCCAGACCAAACGGTGGATCCGCACGTGTCGTGGGCAGTACGCCTCGAGCCGCTTTGACCGCGACGTGAAGATGATGCTGCGCGCCGTGGCACGACGGATGCCCCCGATGTTCGCGTTCTCCGGCAAGACGGCAGCGTGGATTTTGGGCCTCGACATGGCTCCCTGTGATCCGGTCGAGGTGACGGTCGACCGCACGGCGCCGGTCAGAGCCCGAGCCGGGATCAGAGTGCGGCGTGCCGCTCTCGCGGAAACGGAGGTGGTAAGCCGGAACGGCTTGCGCACGACCTCTGCACTTCGGACCGTCCGCGACCTGGGCAGCGGCCGGGATGCAGTCGAGTCGGTGGTCGCTATCGACATGGCGGTACGGGCTGGCATCGTCAAACTGCGGGACGTCGCTGAGCATGTCGCGATGCATCCGGGTGAGAAGGGAATCAAGAGACTGCGGCGCGCAACCGCATTCGCCGATCCTAGATCCGAGTCGCCGATGGAGACTCGCCTGAGAATGGAATTGGTCAACGCGGGTCTACCGCGGCCGTCCGTGCAGGCCGAGCTCCTCGACATCGCGGGCCGCTTGCTCGGGCGCGCTGACCTCTACTACCCAGATCGTCGGTTGGTGATCGAGTACGACGGAGACAACCACCGGGATCGACTCGTCTCCGACCTGCGGCGGCAAAATGCCCTGTTGAACGCCGGATACCACGTGCTCCGATTTACCGGCGCCGACCTTCGAACGCCGGCTTCGGTCGTGGCGCAGGTCCGGCACGCCCTGGCCGGCGGGCCAAAGTCGATGGTTAGTCCGGACTATCAAGCCAAATGAGGCGCGCAAATCATGGATAGTCCGGACTATCCGTTAAAACGACGTCCTACCCGTGCGTGTACTTCACCCCGTAGCCGCCCCGCGGGGCGTGGCACGCGATGTTGTCGAACGGGCAGCCGATAGAGCACGCGCCGCACTCGATGCAGTTGCCAAAGCTGACCAGCGTCTTCTGCTGCTCCTCGCTCCACTCATAGACGCCCGCCGGGCAGAAGTGGGTGCAGTACTTGCCCGTGCACTTTTTCGCGCACACGTTCTGGTCGATGATCTCGATGTGCGGCTTGCCGGTGTCCTCGTTGTACTTGACGGTGAAGAGCTTGTCGGTCAGCTTCTCCATCAGCTCGCCCCGAAGCGCTCCCATACGCGACACATCAGGCGCACCGTGTTGATGTAGTCGTCGGCGCGGATGTTCTCGTTGGGCGCGTGGATCCGGTTGTCCGGCCGCCCCACGCCCACGGGCAGCACGGTCGGCACGCCCAGGTCCGCCACCACCGGGTGCATCGGACCGGTCGCCGGCATGAAGGGCCACAGCACCGGCTCGCCGTGCATCTCGCGCACCGACTCGATGACGGTTCGAGCGATCGCCGAGCCGGCATCCGAACGCGCGGGCTTCTCCCCCTCCCCGCCCACGATCTCGACCTTCTCGAACCCGTGCCGGTCGAGGTGCTTGCGCAGCAGCTGGAGGATCTCATCCGGGTCCTGGTTCGGGATGAGGCGGAAGTCGAGCTTCGCCGACGCCTCGGCGGGAAGAACCGTCTTCGAGCCCGGGCCCTGGTAGCCCGTGGTCACGCCCGCGACGTTGCACGTCGGCAGGAACAGCATCTGCTCGATGACCTGGTCGGGCTTCGGGTCGCGGACCAGCTTGTCGAAGCCGACGAGCTTGCGCCGCTTCTCGACCTCCGCGTCGATGGCGGCCATCATCCGGCGATCCGCATCCGTCGGCTTGACGACCCTGTCGTAGAAGCCGTCGATCTTGATGTTCATGTCCTGGTCGCGCAGGCTGGCCAGCGCGCCGATCAGGTACATCGCCGCCGACGGGTAGATCGACGCCCACCCCGAGTGCTGGTCGAAGTCCAGCATCTTGACCCGCAGGTGGACGTAGAGCAGGCCGCGGCACCCGAACTGCAGCGTCGGCCGCCCCGCGTCGTCGAAGGACGACCCCGACTCCCACAGGCAGCCGTCGGCCTTCAGCTTGTCCGCGTGGTCGTGCGCGATCTTCTCGAACGTCTTGGAGCCGATCTCCTCCTCGCCCTCGACGAGGAAGCGCAGGGTCACCGGCACGTCGCCCAGGGACTTCAGCGCCTCCAGCGCGTGGATCCGGGCCATGACGTCCGCCTTGTCGTCGGCCACGCCGCGGGCGATGATTCGCCCGTCCTTCTCCGCCGGCTCGAAAGGCGGCGACTGCCAGAGGTCGATGGGATCGACCGGCTGGACGTCGTAGTGCTGATAGAGCAGCAGCTTGCGGCGGCCCGCGCCTTTGACCTCGGCGTAGAGGGCCGGCATGCCGCCGGCCTCGAGGGTCTCGACGCGGTCGGTGAACCGCGACAGGCGGCCTGCGACCCAGTCGCGCGCCGGCTGGATGGCATCGCGGCCGTGGTTGGAGATGCTGGGGAACGAGCAGAGCTCCTTGAGCTCGTCGATGAAGCGGCGGGTGTTCTTTTCGATGTAGGCGTCGACCGCGCTGGTTGAGATCACGACCTCATCGTAACCTTCCCCGTATGAGCGAAGCCGCGAGCGAATTCCACTTCTCGCCGCGGCCCAACCGCGCCGCCGAGATCAACTGGCACCCGTGGTCGACGGAGGCTTTCGACAAGGCCAGGACGACGGGCCGGCCCATCCTGCTTTCCATCTCCGCGGTGTGGTGTCACTGGTGCCACGTCATGGACGAGACCACCTACTCGCATCCGAGCGTCATCGACATCATCAACCGTGACTACGTGCCGGTGCGCGTGGACAACGACGTCCGCCCCGACATCAACCTTCGCTACAACATGGGCGGCTGGCCCACGACAGCTTTCCTGTCTGCATCGGGCGACGTCCTCACCGGCGCGACCTACCTGCCTCCCGACCAGATGGCGAGCGCCCTGGTGCGCATCGCCGGTTACTACCGCGGCAACCAGGCCGAGATCGCGAGCCGGGTGCTGGAGGCGCGCAAGCGGGCCGCGTCCGGGGTGGCGCGGAGCGCGGGCGAGCTCCGGCCGGGACTCGTCGACGAGATCCTCCAGGCGGTGAAGAACGCCTACGACCCCGAGTACGGTGGCTTCGGAGGCGCGCCCAAATTCCCGCAAACCGACGCGATCATCCTCCTGCTCGAGCAATCGGTGCTGCGCTCCGACGGAGAGCTCCGACAGATGGCCGTGCACACGCTCGAGAGGATGACCGCGGGCGGCACCTACGACCACGTCGAGGGTGGTTTCTTCCGCTACTCGACCACCCAGGACTGGAGCGTGCCGCACTTCGAGAAGATGCTCGAGGACCACGCGGGCCTCGTCTACGCGCTGTCGCTCGTGGGTATGACCGAAGCGCTGGAGAAGACGACCGGCTACCTCGACACCGTGCTGCGCGACCCGAAGTCTGGCCTTTACGCCGGCAGCCAGGACGCGGACGAGCACTACTACTCGATGGACGCGGAGGAGCGAAAGGCGGCGGTCCCGCCCTACATCGATCGCCGCGTGTACACGGCCTGGAACGCCGCGCTCGCGATCGCGTACGGCGACCGCGGCGGCCACATCGTCGACGCGCTCTTCAAACGCGCTTACCGCAAGGGCGAAGGTATGAGCCACACCGAAGGCGTCGGCGGACAGCTCGCGGACCAGGTCTGGTCATTGTGGGCGGCCGTTCGCGCGCATCGCCTGCCGATCGCTCTCGACCTCGCGGAGCAGTTGGAAACGGCCTACGGGGACCCCGAGCTCGGGGGCTACCTCGACCACGCCGGCGGCGAAGAGCTCGGCCGTCTCGGCGAACGAATCAAGCCCCTGACCGAGAACTCGATCGCGGCGATGGCGCTGATCGAGCTCGACACTCTGCTGGGTGACCCGAGCACGCCCTACCGGGAGCGCGCGCGGCGCGCCCTCGAGTCGGTCGCCTCCCTGCCTCGCTCCTACGGCCTGATGGCCGCCGTCTTCGCCCGCGCCCTCGACCGCCTGGCTCATGCGATCAAGGTCACCACGAAGAACCCCGCGCTGGCCGCGGCGGCGCGGGCCGCGCATCCCTACGCCGTCATCGACCCCGAAGGCGACCAGCGCGCCGTCGTGTGCGCCGGGACCATATGCTTGGCGCCGGTGTCGACACCGGACGCCGTGAAGGAAGCAATAAGAGAAGCCTCACAAGCGCGTGCCTGAAAGTCGCGGTCATTTCGCGCGGCGCGTGAACCGCGCCCTCGACGATCCCAAGCTGCAAAAGGCGCTGATCGGCGCGATGACCGGCCTCCGCGGCCGGCGCGACAAAGCTTTCGAATCCTTCGACTTCGAGCAGGGCCGGGCCGAGCTCAAGCGCCGGCGCCAGGCCAACCTCGACCGTCTGCCCGAGCTCTTGGAGCAGTTCGCCGAGCGGCTGACGGCGGTCGGCGGCGAGGTCCACATCGCGAGGGACGCGGCCGAAGCGCGGGAGATCATCGGCAAGCTCTGCCTCCGCGCCGCGAACGAAGCGCCGAAGGGGCGGCGCATGGTCGTGACCAAGAGCAAGTCGATGGCCAGCGACTGTCTCTTATACACATCTGACGCTGCCGACGAGTGCTGTGGCGTGGGGTGGGGGGGGGGGGGGGGGGGG
>JBKPCW010000169.1:0-11056 GCA_046727555.1 Candidatus Dormiibacterota bacterium
GACCTGGCCGCCGGACTCGGCGTAGAACGGCGTGCGCTCTAGGAAGACCTCCAGCTGATCGCCCTCACGCGCCACGTCGACGGTCGCGCCTTCGCGGCGGATCGCGACCACCTTCGTCTCGCTGGACAGCTCGCGGTAGCCGGTGAATTCCGCCTTGGGGATGTCCATGGCGAGCTCCCAGCGGTGCGGGACCGCGCGCCGCGATCGTTCGCGCTGCAGCGCCATCTCGGACTTGAAGCCCTCGTCGTCGATGCGCAGGCCGCGCTCGGCCGCGAGCTCACGCGTGAGCTCGAGCGGAAACCCGAAAGTGTCGTGGAGGCGAAATGCGTCCGCGC
Organism: Candidatus Dormiibacterota bacterium; assembly: GCA_046727555.1. Lineage (GTDB taxonomy): Bacteria > Chloroflexota > Dormibacteria > Dormibacterales > Dormibacteraceae > 40CM-4-65-16. The sequence goes on from JBKPCW010000169.1 coordinate 336, forward strand.
CTGAGATCGCTCCGCGTGAAGCGACCTTCTCGAACTGCTCCATGCCCTGCTCGAGGGTGCGTGCGAATCGACCGGCCTCCGTGTCGATCGTCTCGATGATCAACGCCTCACGCTCTTTCAGCTCTGGGTAGTGGTCCTGGAACATCATCACGGTCTTCTGCGCGCCGGCCGACAGCTTCGCGGTCATCGCGATGTTGCGACCGTGCAGCGCTGCTCGCCGGACCAGCCGGCGAAGCACGTAGCCGCGGCCCTCGTTCGACGGCACCACGCCGTCGCAGATCGCGAACGTGATCGCGCGCACGTGGTCGGCGATGATCCGCTCCGAGAGAGTCGTCGGCTTCTGGCTGTGCTCGTGGACGAGCTCCACCAGGGGGGCCAGCAGGTCTGTTTCGAAGATGTTGTCCTTGCCCTGGAGGATGAAGCTCATCCGCTCCAGGCCCATGCCGGTGTCGATCGCTGGATGCGCGAGCCTCACCAGCGCTCCATCGGCGATGCCCCGCTGGATCGCCTCGGCGGTGGTCGGCGGCCCCGCAAGGTCGGCGCGCTGGTCATATTGCGGCAGCACGAGGTTCCAAATCTCCGTGAATCGGGCGCAGTGGTCCGGGTAGCAGTCCGGCTGGCCACATCCGGCCTCGCGTCCGCGGTCCCACCAGATCTCGGAGTCGGGGCCGCAAGGCCCGCGACCCAGCCCCCACCAGTTGTCGCCCAGACGGGTCACGTGCTCCGGTCGGATCGACGTCCTGGTCGTCCAGATCTCGAACGCTTCGTCGTCTGACGGATGCACCGTCGCCCGCAGCCGTTCGACCGGCATCGCGAAACCCTTGGTCACGAGCTCCCACGCCAGGGGGATCGCGGTCTCCTTGAAGTAGTCACCCGTGGGGGCGAAGTTGCCCAGCATCTCGAAAAAGGTGAGATGCCGCTCGGTCTTCCCCACCTCCTCGATGTCGCCTGTGCGCAGACATTTCTGCGCGCTGGCGAGGCGGGGCGCGGGCGGCTGGCTAAAGCCCAGGTAGTAGGGCTGAAGCGGCTGCATTCCGGCCGAGATGAAGAGCGTGCTCGGGTCGCCGTGCGGCACCAGAGGCGCGCTGGGCAGGACCAGATGCTCCCGGCTCGCGAAATGCTCTAGAAAGCGTCTGCGGATCTCGTTCCCGGTCACGGGGATGGCTCAGTTTAGGGGGCGAGCCGTTCGATCCGCCAAGCGCCCGTCGTCTTCACGGTGTACCGCATGCGGTCATGAAGGCGGTCCTCCCGGCTCTCCCAGAACTCGATCCACCGCGGCCGGAGCATGTAGCCGCCCCAGCTGCGTGGCAGCGGCACGACCTCCGGATGCTGAGCCGCGACCTCCAGGACCTTGCGCTCCAGCTGCTCTCGCGAGCGGATGACCGAGCTCTGGCGGGACACGAGCGCAGAGAGCTGCGCGCCGCGCGGCCGCGTCGCCCAGTAACGCTCGGACGTGACCCGGTTGGTCTTGCGCACCAGGCCGTACGCCCGCACCTGGTGATGCGTCACGGCCCAGTAGAAGACGAGGGCGGCGCGCCGGTCGTATGCCAGGTCCAGGCCTTTGCGGCTGCCGTAGTTGGAATAGAAAAGGAAGGCGCCGTCGTCGAAGCCTTTGAACAGGACCATTCGCGCCGACGGTCCGCTCTCACCCGCCGTGGCGAGCGTCATCGCGTCGGGTTGAAGCGCACCGGCGTCCTCGGCCTCGCGGTACCACCGCTCGAAGAGCACGTAGGGGTCGCGCGGCAGCTCGCTCGCGTTGAGGGGCACGCTAGCCCGCGGACTCCTGGGGCACGTACTTGCGCAGCTGCTCCAGCGCGGCGCGTTGCAGCCGGGACACGTGCATCTGGCTGATCCCGAGCCGTTTGGCGATCTCGGACTGCGACATCTGCTCGTAGAAGCGCATGGCCATGATCGCGCGCTCACGCGGCGTGAGGTGCTCCATCGCCCGCTCGAGCACGTCGCGCATCTCGACGCGGTCGAGCTCCGGGTCGGCGCCGCCGATCTGTTCGGCGACCGAGCGGCTGTCCTGCCCGTCGCCGCTCGCCACCGGCTGGTCGAGGGACACCGGCACGTAGGCCGGACCGATCTCCATCGCTTCCGTCACGTCGTCTGGCGTGACGCCCAGGCGTTCGGCTAGCTCGCCGACCGTCGGCTCTCGGCCGAGCTCGTTTTTCATCTGCTCGTTGACGCGCAGCACCGACTGATGCAGCTCCTGCAGGCGGCGCGGGAAGCGGATGGCCGTGCCCTTGTCGCGGAAGTACCGCTTTATCTCCCCCGCCACGGTCAGCGTGGCGAAGGTCGTGAACTCGTAGCCGAGGTCGGGGTCGAAGCGCTCGATGGCCTTGATCAGCCCCAGGTAGCCCACCTGGACGATGTCGTCCAGCAGCTCGCCGCGGTTCTGAAACTTGCGCGCGAGGAAGTAGACGAAGTCGTGGTACGAGTCGACGAGCTGGGCCCGGATGCGGTCCCGCTCGGCCGAGTCCGCGCTCTCCTTGTAGCGGCGATGGAGCTCGCGCAGCTCCTCGCGCGGCAACCGCCCAGGTGTGGACGAACTCGCAGCCACTACCTATTAGTTAAGCCGCTGCGCGAGTTTCAGCCCGCCAGGTGCTTGACCATCCGGAAGCTCACGTGGCCCGTGCGCGGCTCGATGACAGGTCGGAAGTCATCCACGAAGCAGCGGATCATCTCGTAGGCGAGCCGCTGCAGCTCGGGATCGACCTGCGTCGTATGCGGGTGCGCCGGCATGGGCAGCGCTGCGCCGGTCGGGATCAGGTCGACGTCGACGACCAGCGCCCGGTTGGTGGCGAAGTACGTGAGCTTCAGGTCCGCCGGGGTGCCGAGGTCCTCCGCCGCGCCGATGGCGCTGTCGCACGCCTGCGTGAGCGCGATCGACAGCTCGTCGAGGTCCATCAGGCTCAGGCCGAGCTGGCCACCGAGCGCGCTCGCGACCCGCTTGGCGACGGGGATGAACTCCGGAGACGCGGGGATCTTCAGCTCCGCCAGATTGCGCTTCGCCACCTCGCTTCGCCTAGGACTCCAGGTCCGTGCTCGCCCGCTGCATCCTGCGCGCGGCCGCGGCCTCGAGCTCCTCGCGCTTGCGCTTGGCCGCAGCGACGCCGTCCTGGATCGCCTTGCCCACCGGGTGCTCGGGGTCCGACACCGCCGTCCGCGCCCGCTGCGCCGCGTCGCGCGCCCTCTGCATCGGCTCGCTGCCGCTGAGCTCGATGGTCTTGGTGCGCAAGCTTTCGATCTGCTCCCGGCCGGGTCCGGTCGCGATGTACGCGCCGACGGCCAGGCCGACGAGCCCGCCGAGGATGAACCAGCCGAAACCGCCGCCGCCGCCGTTCCTGTCGTCAGCCATCGCCGAAACCTCCTCTAACCGTGCGAACCAGACTCTGACCCGCCACCCTCACCCCGTACATGGCGGAGCTGATCCCCCGTCCAAACGCGGCCAGCCCGCGGCCGCCGGTGCGCAGCCCGACGTTGACGCCCGACGTGATGTCGTTCACGTTCTCGATCGTCTGTCGCACCTCGGGCAGCGTCTCTTTCATCTCTTCATTCGTCGTGTCCAGGAGCTCCTCGACCGCTCCCAGCGTTCCGCGCAGCCGGACCAGGACCGCCGCCAGGGCCAGCGCCACGATCAGCGCCGACGCTCCAAAGGCGATCCACATGAAGCCTTGGCTGCTCAACGAGTGAATACCCCCGCCGCCCCGGCCGCAAACACACCCGCAATCTTAAGTGGGTCGGTTCGAGTTGCCCTGAGCGGGCTCCTTCGGTTCTCGACTCGGTCGTGGGACGAACCGGGCGAGCGGCTGGAGGAGCAAGGCGAAGACCACGGCCGGCACGACGTTGGCCTGGCCGAGGCGCACCGACGGCAGGCCAAGGTAGTCCCAGAGCTGTCCCAGGCCGAAGCCGAGGGCGGTCATGACCAGGATCGGCACGTAGGCGCGCCGGCGGTAGGGCAGAAAGGCGAAGCAGAGCTGGGAGACGATGAGGACGAGGAGGACCGCGATGATGAGGCCGGGCGGGACGAAGCTCACTCTGCTCCCACGCCCCTCACCCCTGACCCCTCTCCCCTGGAGGGGAGAGGGTGCCTTTCCGATAACGAGGGACAGAGGCTCCCTCGGGGTCACGGGTGGCGGTTGTCCTGAGCATGCTCAGGTGGGTCCCCTGCCTCGGCTCTCCACGTCCCGTCCCGGCGGGCATGTGGTCGGCCTTGCGGACTCCGGGGTCCCGATTGATTAACTGTTGGGCAACGCGCATATGCCCGCGGCCCTTCGGGAGCGTCTTCAATACTACGAAGCGGGCTTCTTGGGAGGCCCCACCTTGATGCCGAGCTCGTCGAGCTGGGACTGGTCGACCTCCGATGGCGCTCCGAGCATCAGGTCGGACATCGACTGCGTCTTGGGGAAAGCGATGACGTCCCGGATGTTGTCGGTGCCGCCGAGCATCATCACGATGCGGTCGATTCCCGGAGCGATGCCGCCGTGGGGCGGCACCCCATACGTGAACGCCTCCAGCAGCGTCCCAAACCTCTCCCGGATCACCTCGAGCGGCATGCCCAGGAGCTGGAACACGCGCTCCTGCATGCGCGGGTCGTAGATCCGCAGGCTCCCGCCGCCAAGCTCGTAACCGTTGCAGACGATGTCGTACGCGTGCGCTCGCACGTCGTACGGGCGATCGTCGACGAACGACATGTCCTCTTCGAAAGGGCGCGTGAAGGGATGGTGTGCGTACGTCAGGTTGCCCCGGTCGTCCTCGTCGAAGAGGTACGTCGGATTGATCCACAGGAACTTCCACTCCCCCTCCCGGACGAGCTTTCGCCTCCGCGCGATCTCCTGGCGGATCAGGCCCATCACCGTCTCGGCCTTGCGCCGGCGGTCGGCCGCGATCAGGACCAGGTCGTCCTCGCCCGCGCCCGTCAACCGCTTGATCGCCTCGATCTCGTCCTGCGCCAGGTGCTTGTCGAGGGCTCCGCCCGGCACCCATGCCAGACCCTGGCCGCCCGCGCCCCTGGCCACCGTCACCAGCTCGTCGAGCTCTCGACGCGTCATGTCGCGGCCGCCGCGCACGGGCAGGCCGCGCACGACCCCGCCGGCGGCGAGGACCCGCCGAAAGATCTCGGCGTGCGTGTCCCCCAGGGCCTCGCCGAGGTCCGCGATCTCCAGCTCGTAACGCAGGTCGGGCTTGTCGGTGCCGTAGCGGAGGAACGACTCCTTGATGTCGAGCCGCGGAAACGGCGTTTCGATGGTCACGCCGATGGTGTCCTTCCAGAGCCTGGCGAACAGGCCCTCGATCAGTCCGAACACGTCCTCCTCGTCGCAGAACGACATCTCGAGGTCCAGCTGCGTGAACTCCGGCTGGCGGTCCGCGCGCAGGTTCTCGTCCCGGAAGCAGCGCGCTATCTGGTAGTAGCGCTGGAGGCCTGAGACCATGAGCAGCTGCTTCAACATCTGCGGCGCCTGAGGGAGCGCGTAGAACTCGCCCGGGTGAAGCCGCGATGGGACCAGGAAGTCGCGCGCGCCGGATGGTGAGCTGCGGGTGAGAATCGGCGTCTCGACCTCGACGAACTCCCGTTCCTCCATGTAGTCGCGGATGACCCGGTTCACCCTGTTGCGGAGCTGGAGCATCCTCGTCATCGGCGGCCGTCGCAGGTCGAGGTAGCGGTATTCCAGGCGCGTCTTCTCGTCCGGCTCCTCGGCGTCTTCGATCGGGAACGGCGGCGTTTCCGACCTGCTCAGGATCTCGACTTCGTCGGCCACGACCTCGACGTCGCCGGTCTCCATCTTCGGGTTCTCCGAGCCGGGTGGGCGACGGGTGACCTTGCCTCGCACCCGGACGACGTACTCCAGGCGGATCTCGGGCATGACCGCGAGCTTGATGACGACCTGGACCTTGCCCCAACGGTCGCGCAGGTCGACGAAGACGACGCCGCCCATGTCGCGCCGCCGGGCCACCCAGCCGTAAAGGTCGACCTCGTGTCCGACGTCGGAGATGCGCAGCGCGCCGCAGTGCGGTGCCGAGTACCCGCTCACTTCAGCCGAGACGGGAGCTCGTCCCACGCCACCTCGGCCTGGTCGCCGCTCGACATCTCCTTGAGCTGCGCCACGTGGCGTGCCGCGTCATCGGCGCTGAGCAGGACGACCCAGCGCGCGCCGAGCTTGTTGGCCGAGCGCATCTTGGCGCGCAGGCTGCGCGGCTCGTAGTCGACCGCGACCGAGCGCACGCCCCGGCACGTGCGCGCGACCTCGGCGGCCTCGACCGAGAGGTCGCCGTCGGGCAGGACCAGGACCTCCGCCGGCGGTTCGACCGCCACCTCGCCGCCCTTCGCCGCCATCAGCTCGGTGACCCTGTCGAGACCTCCGGCAAAGCCAACGCCGGGCGTCGGCGGCCAGCCCTCGGCCTCCGCGAGCCCGTCGTAGCGCCCGCCCGAGGCGAGCGCGTCCTGCTGGCCGGTCGCGCCGCCGGGGTAGAACTCGAACACCGTGCGCGTGTAGTAGTCGAGGCCGCGGACCAGGTACGGGTTGTGCTGGTACTCGATGCCCGCGGCGTCGAGGAGCCGGCGCACCGCGGTCCAGTGCGCGGCGCACTCCTGGCAGAGGTGGTCCGTGATGCGCGGTGCGTCGGCCTTGAACGGCTGGCACTGCGGCACCTTGCAGTCGAGCAGGCGCAGCGGGTTCCGCTCCAGCCGCAGCTGGCAGTCGCCGTGGAGCTGGGACTTCAGCGGCCGGTAGTACTCCTTCAGCCGCTCGAGGTAGGCAGGGCGGCATTTCCCGTCGCCGATGCTGTTCAGCTCAAGGCGCACTTCGCCGAGACCGACGACGGTCAGCCACGTGTTGGCGAGCTCGATGACCTCGGCGTCCAGACCGGCCGCGGCGCTGCCGATGGCCTCGACGTTGTACTGGAAGAACTGCCGGTAGCGGCCCTTCTGCGGCCGGTCGTACCGGAACATCGGCCCAAACAGATAAAGACGCGAGGGCTGCGGGCCCTGGTTGAGCCCGCCCTCGAAGTAGGCGCGGACGACGCCCGCCGTGGCCTCGGGCCGCAGCGCCAGGTTGCGGCCGCCGCGGTCGTCGAACCGGTAGAGCTCCTTGGCCACCGCGTCGGTGTCCTCGCCGACTCTCTCGATCAGCTCGGCGTGCTCCAGGATCGGGGTGATGATCTCCTCGTACCCGAACTTCCGGGCCACCGCGGAGCCTGCCGACTGGGCGGCGCCCCACAGGGACATCTCGGCGGGGAGGATGTCGCGGACTCCGCGGACGGCTTTGATCGGCTCCGAGCGCGCCATTGAGGGATCGATTGTAAGAACCGCCGGGTAAACTCACCGGCCGGCACCGCATGACGACCGCTTATGTCCAGCTCATCTCGCTCGTCCTGGCCGGCCTCGCCCTGGTCATGGGCGCGTGGCTGCTGATCGTCGGCAAACGCCCGTGGCGCAGCGGTGAGAGAGTCGAGGTCGCGCCGCGCGTGCGGCTCCTCGGGTTGAGCTACATCCTCGTCTTCGGCGCGGCGATGATCCAGATCATCACCCAGCCCACCGGTTACGAAGCCGAGGCGCTGGGCGGTTTCATGGTGCTCGGCGGGATGATCGTCATCGTCGTCGTCTACCTCGAGGCGCGCGCCGGGCGCCGCGCCACGCACGAGGACCGGCTGGACAACCGCCTTCGCGGGTAGGGCCTAAAGGCCCGCTCCCTGCGTGTTGGTTCGGTAGCCGACCGCCGCCCTGAGCGAGTCGGCGAGGTCTTCGGTCCGGATCGGCTTGCTCATGTAGTCGTCGTACCCGGCGCGCAGGCAGCGCTCCTGGTCGCCCGGCCCGGCCATCGCCGTCAGGGCGATCAGCCGCGGACGGTTGCCCCGCGGCCAGCGGCGGCAGATCGCCTCCGCCGCTGCCAGGCCGTCCATCTCCGGCATCAGCACGTCCATCAGCACCGCGTCGTAGGGCGTCTGGGCGACGGCGGCCACTGCCTCGCGGCCGTTGGAGACGACGTCGACCGAGTGTCCGAGCTTCGTCACCAGCCGCTTCAGGAGGTTCTGGTTCAGGGCGTTGTCGTCCGCGATCAGCACGCGCAGCGAACCGGGTTCGACCTCCTGGGCCGGTTGCGGCAGAGCTCCCCGCCCGCCGACCTGGATCATCACGTCGTGCAGCGTGCGCGGCGGCACGGGCTTGGTGAGCGTGGCCTGGATGACGCCGCTGTCCGCCGCGGCCGCCTCAGCGGCGCCCGGCGTCGACGAGGCGATGAGGACGACAGGCAGCTGGTCAGACGGCCTGGCTGTGCGCAGCGTGCTCGAGATCTGGAGGCCGTCGATGGACGGAGGGCGGTGCTCGATCAGCGCGATGTCGAACGGCCGTCCGATCTGGACCGCCGCCTGCGCCTCCTCCGGCGTGGCCGAGGTCGCGCTGGCGCCCCACTGCTCGACCTGGAGCGCGAGCACTCGTTTCTCCGTCGGATCGGCGGCGACGACGAGCACGCGCATGCCCTCGAGCGTGAGGAGGGTGGTGCCGACGCCGCCCGGCAGCGCCTCGGCCAGGATGGTGAAGCCGAAGGTGGTTCCGGCGTCGGGCCCGGCCTCCACCCCGCCCTGCTCGACCCGGAGCTCGCCGTCCATCATCTCGACCAGGTGCTTGGTCGTGTGCAGGCTGAGCACCGAGAGCCGGTCACCGGGCTCGAGGCGGTCATACGGACCAGTGACCCCTTCCAGGCCGCCGCGGAGGATGCGCGCCGGCACGCCTCGCCCGGTGTCGCGGATGGTGAAGTTCAGCGCCACGAGACCGCCGCGGTCCTCCGAGGTGAGCTCGACACCGATGCCGCCGCGATAGGTCCGATCGACCGCTCCGTGCAGGAGCGTCAGCAGGATCTGCTCGAGCCGGCGCGAGTCCCCGATGGCGACGTTGGGCACGTCCGGGGCGGCGCGGAACGATAGGTCCAGGCCCTTGGCCCCGGCCGCCTCGGCGACGAGCGCCAGGCAGCTCTCGACGGTCGAGCGTACGTCGAACGGATGCAGCGCGAGCTCGAACTCGCCGCTCTGGATGGTGACCGCGTCGAGCACCTCGTCGACGATCCGTGCCACCTGCTCCGCGCCTGTCTCGACGATGGCCGCCAGCTCGCGCTCCTCGCTGGTTTCCGCGCCGGTGGAGAGAAGCCCGGCCGCACCGACGACCGCGTTCAGCTGGTTGCGCAGCTGGTGGCCCACGTCGGCCCAGAGCTCAGAGTCGACCTCGACCATCTTCTGGTGCCCGTCGACGTGTCCGTCACTCTGAGGCGGTGTGACGTCCTCGAACTGATCCATCAGTAGAGCTGCTCCATCGGAGGCTGCGCCGTCGGCTCGAACATCGACTCCGGCAAGGTGATTCCGTTGGACTTGAAGTGCTCCTGGAACGTCGTCCCCGTGCCCGTGGCGGTGTGATAGCCGACCGCCCTGCCGTCGGGCGTGACCGCGACCTGACGGAAAGCGAAGACCTCGTTCAACCCGATCTCGCCTTCGCGCAGGCCGAAGACCTCGGCCACGCCGACGATCTTGCGCGCGCCGCCGCGCAGCCGCTCCGTCTGCACGATGACGTTGATCGCCGAAGCGATCTGGCCGCGGATCGCGCGCGAAGGGAGCTCCGTTCCGGCGAGCAGCACCAGAGTCTCCAGACGATTGATCACGTCACGCGAGTTGTTGGCGTGGACTGTGCTCATCGACCCGTCGTGGCCCGTGTTCATGGCCTGCAGCATGTCGAGCGCCTCGCCGCCGCGCACCTCCCCGACGATGATCCGGTCGGGGCGCATGCGCAGCGCGTTGCGGACCAGGTCGCGGATGGTGATCTGGCCCCGGCCCTCGACGTTGGCGGGCTTCGACTCGAGGCTGATCACGTGCACCTGGCGCAGCCGCAGCTCGGCCGCGTCCTCGCAGGTGACGATGCGCTCGTTCGCCGGGATGAACCCGGAAAGCACGTTGAGCAGCGTCGTCTTGCCGGAGCCGGTCCCGCCCGAGACGATGATGTTGAGCCGCGTCTTCACCGCGGCGTCGAGGTACTCGAGGATCGCCTCGTTCGAGCCGCCTGAGGACACGATGCGCTCTGGCGTGAGCACTTCGCGGCCGAACTTGCGAATGGTCAGGCAGGGTCCATAGATCGCGACCGGAGGGATGACCACGTTGACGCGCGAGCCGTCCTTCAGGCGCGCGTCACACATCGGCTCGGACTCGTCGACGCGCCGCCCGATCGTGGACACGATCCGGTCGATGACGCGGCGCAGGCTCGCCTCGTCTTCGAAGGCGAGGTTGGTGAGCTCGATGCGGCCCTTGCGCTCGACGAAGATCTGCTCCGGCCGGTTGACCATGATCTCGGTGATCTCCGGGTCGCGCAGCGGCGCCTCGAGCGGCCCTAGCCCGATGACCTCGTCGAAGAGGATCTCGACCAGCCGCTCGCGGTCGGCCGCGGTGACGAGCGCCGCGGGCGGCTTGTTTCGGAAGTGGTCCTCGGTCAGCTGCATCAGCAGGCGGCGGATGCCCGCCCGGTTGCTGATATCAATCGCCGCCGCGTGCCGGCGCAGCAGGTCGGCGTGGATCTCGGCCTTCGCCGCCGCGAGCCCCGGGCTGAGGACGCCGATGGCTTCCCCCGCGACCTGCGTCTCGACCGGCGGCGCCGTGGCGGTCGCGCCTTCGCGGGGGACGGCCCGGCGCTCGACCGGCGCGATCGACGGGTTGCCGTCGGCGGGCGCCGGCGGCGCGGCCGGGGG
>JBKPCW010000170.1:0-3363 GCA_046727555.1 Candidatus Dormiibacterota bacterium
CTCCGAGCAGTCGGCGAGCTTGCCCGGCAGCGTGCTCGACTCGAGCAGGCTCTTGCGCTGGACCAGGTCCCGCGCCTTGCGCGCGGCCTCGCGCGCCCGGGCCGCGGTCAGTGACTTCTCGAAGATGCGCCGGCCCTCGGACGGGTTCTCCTCGAGGTACTGCGTCAGGCCCTCGGTGATCGCCACTGAGACGTGGCCCTGGACCTCGGCGTTGCCGAGCTTGGCCTTCGTCTGGCCTTCGAACTGAGGCTCGAGGACCTTGACGCTGATCACCGCCGTCAGCCCCTCACGCACGTCCTCGCCCGTGAGGTTCGGGTCCGACTCCTTGAGCAGGCCGGCCTTGCGCGCGTAGCGGTTGAGAACGTTGGTCAGCGCCGAGCGGAAGCCGGTGACATGGGTGCCGCCCTCGCTCGTGTGGATGGTGTTGGCGAAGGCGACGACGTTTTCGACGAACGTCTCGTTGTACTGGAGCGCGATCTCCGCCTGCGTGCCCTCGATCTCCCGCTCCACGTAGAACGGCGGCACGTTGACGACCTGCTTGTCGCGGTTCAGGGCGCGGACGAACGCGACGATGCCGCCCTCGAAGTAGAAGGTGTCGGTGATGCCGAGCGCCTCGTCGGTGAGCGCGATCTCGAGGCGCTTGTTGAGGTATGCCATCTCACGCAGCCGGTGGCGGATGATCTCGCGGTCGAACCTGGTGTCGGGGAAGATCTGCGGGTCCGGCCAGAAGCGGACGATCGTGCCCGCGTGGTCTGTCTTCCCGATCGGTTTGACCGCCTCGCGCGGCACGCCGCGCGCGTACTCCTGGTGGTAGACCTTGCCGCCCAGGTGGACCCAGACCTGGAGCTTCTCGCTGAGGAAGTTGACCGCGGAGACGCCGACCCCGTGCAGGCCCGACGACACCTTGTAGCCGCCGCCGCCGAACTTGCCACCGGCGTTCAAGCGCGTCATGACGAGCTCCAGCGCCGACAGCCTCTCCTTCTTGTGGACGTCGACCGGGATGCCGCGGCCGTTGTCCTCGACCTGGACGCTACCGTCCCGGAAGAGGGTGACTAGGATCCGGCTCGCGTAGCCGGCCAGGGCCTCGTCGACGGCGTTGTCGACCACCTCGTTGACCAGGTGGTGGAGGCCGGTCGAGCTGGTCGAGCCGATGTACATGCTCGGACGCCGCCGAACGTGCTCCCGGCCTTCGAGGACCTGGATCTGCTCGGCGGTGTACGCCACGTCCGCGCCTAGGGATTGAGGCTTCCGAGAACGCTCCGGAAGGGGTTTGCGGACAGCCATTTAAGGCGCCCTGCGCGCGCCCGGCGACCGGGGTTTTCGGCCCTCCCAGCGCGAGGAAATGTGCGAGTTAACTGGGCAGAACTTCAGGCCCTCAATTCTACCGGATTTCGAATACGAAAATGGCCCCGGCGAGCCTCTTCACAGGCCCTTTCTCAGGCCCCGTCCGAGGCCGCCTTCCAGCGCAGGATCGGGTCCTCGCCCTGGCCCTGGAGCCAGGCGTTGATCTTGCGCGCCGCGGCCACCTCGTCGAGCCGGCCGACAGGCAGCGTCTTCGGCTCGTCGTGGAGGCTCTGGGGGTCGCTCTGGGCCTGGGCGACGATGTCCTTGACCGCTGCGGCGAAAGCGTCGAGCGTGGCCTTGCTCTCGGTCTCCGTGGGCTCGACCATGATCGCCTCCGGCACCACGAGCGGGAAGTACACCGTCGGGGCGTAGAAGTGGCGGTCGAGCAGCGCCTTGGCCACGTCGAGGGCGCGCACGCCCGTGTCGTGGAGGTTGTGCGCGCTGGCCACGAACTCGTGCATGCACGGCCCCTCGTGCGGCATCTCGAGGTCGGTCTCGACCAGCTTGCGGAGATAGTTGGCGCTCAAGACAGCGTCCTGGGACGCCTGGCTCAGCCCATCTCCCCCCATGGCCAGGATGTACGTGTAGGCGCGCACGAGCATGCCGAAGTTGCCGTAGAAGCTGCGCACGCGGCCGATCGACTGGGGACGCCGGTAGTCCAGCGTCAGGTGTCCGTCGGTCCGCTCCACGGTCGGCGTGGGCAGGAACGGGACCAGGTCGGCCTTGACCCCCACCGGACCGGCGCCGGGGCCGCCGCCGCCGTGGGGAGTGGTGAAGGTCTTGTGGAGGTTCATGTGCACGGCGTCGAAGCCCATGTCCCCCGGCCGGCAGATGCCCATGAAGGCGTTCAGATTGGCCCCGTCGTAGTACAGGAGCGCCCCGGTGGCGTGCACCATCTCCGCAATATCCAGGATCTCCCGCTCGAAGAGGCCCAAGGTGTTGGGGTTCGTCAGCATGAGCGCGGCGGTCTGGGGAGAAAGCTTCGACTCCAGGTCGGCCAGGCTGATCCTGCCGTCGGGCCCGGACCTGACCTCGACGACGCGAAATCCGCTCAGGGCGGCGCTGGCGGGGTTCGTGCCGTGGGCGGAGTCGGGGACGAGGACCTCGGTCCGCCGGTCGTCGCGCGAGTGGTGGAAGGCGGCGATCATCCGCAGAGCCGTCCACTCGCCATGAGCCCCGGCCGCGGGCTGGAGGGTGACGCGCTCGACACCTACGACCGCGCACAGGGCCCGCTCGAGTCGCCACATGAGCTCGAGCGCGCCCTGGATCGTGTCCTCGTCCTGGTAGGGGTGAAGCTCGGCAAACCCGGGCAGCGCGGCCGCCTGCTCGTTGAGCACGGGGTTGTACTTCATCGTGCAGCTGCCAAGCGGGTAGAAGTTCTCGCTGATCGAGTAGTTCATCGAGGCCAGCCGGCTGTAATGGCGCATGATCTCCGGCTCGCTCAGCCGCGGCAGCCCTGGCGGCCGGGAGCGCAGCGACTCGCGCGGCAGGAGGTCGGACGGCGCCGGCCCGGCGACCTCGGCGTCGGGCAGCCGCGGCGGGTCGACGGCCGGCCGGCTGAGCTCGAAGCTGAGGGGCTCGGTCACGCCTTGAGCGCCTCCACGAGCTCGTCGAGAGCACGCGCATCGTTGACCTCGGTGCACGTGAAGGTGAGCACGCCCTTGAGCTCGCGAAACCAGCGGCTGACCTCGAGCCCACCCAGGATGCCCTTGCGGGCGAGCTTGCGGACCACGGCGCGAGCTTTCGGCACGCGGACAGGGAACTCGTTGAAGAACTGGCGCTCGGGGAACGCGAGCTCCCAGCCCGGAAGCGTGGCGAGGCGCTCGGCCAGGGCGTGCGCCCGCTTGAAGCTGACCTCGGCGACCTGGCGAAGACCGTACGGCCCCATGTACGTCAGGTAGACCGCCGCCGCGAGCGCGCACAGCGAGTGGTTGGTGCAGATGTTGGAAGTCGCCTTCTCGCGCCGGATGTGCTGCTCGCGCGCCGCCAGCGCGAGCGTGAACCCGCGGCGCCCCTGGG
>JBKPCW010000171.1:0-2533 GCA_046727555.1 Candidatus Dormiibacterota bacterium
CAGAACATCCTGTCGGCCGCGGACGGCCACCCGGTGGTCGCGCCGACGCAGGACGTCGTGCTCGGCTGCTACTGGCTGACGGCGACGCGGACCGAGAAGCCGGAGGACGTCTCCAGGTTGCGCGCGTTCTCGTACGAGAACGAGGTGCTCCTCGCCCTGGAGAGCAAGGTGGTCAAGCTGCAGGAGTGGATCCGCGTCCGTGTCGGCGACGCGATGATCGTCACCACGCCGGGCCGCGTGGTCTTCAACCAGCCTCTGCCCGTCGGCCGCAAGCCGATGGACGAAGAGAGCATGGAGCCGCTTCCGTTCCAGAACGCCCACTTCGACCGCAAGCTGCTGCGCGTGCTCGTGGCCGAGCTGTACCGCCTGTACGGCAGCGATGTCACGGCCAGCGTGGTCAACGACATCAAGCGGCTGGGCTTCCGCTACGCCACCCAGGCGGGAATCACCGTGTCCGCGATGGACATCCCCCACCCCGACGCCAAGTGGCAGATCATCCGCAACACCGAGAAGGAAGTGGCGGACGTCGAGAAGATGTACCGCCGCGGCGTGATGACCGAAGACGAGCGCTACCGCAAGGTCATCGAGCTCTGGCAGCGGGCCTACGAAGAGGTGGGCGCGCAGACCGAGCAGGCCTTCGACAAGTTCAGCCCGATCTGGATGATGATGGGCTCGGGCGCCCGGGGCAACATCCAGCAGATCCGTCAGCTGGCGGGCATGCGTGGCCTGATGGCCGACCCGACGGGCCGGATCATCGACCTGCCGATCCAGGCCAACTTCACCGAAGGCCTGACCGTGCTCGAGTACTTCATCTCGACGCACGGCACGCGCAAGGGCCTGGCCGACACCGCCCTCCGCACCGCCGACTCCGGCTACCTGACGCGGCGTCTGGTCGACGTCGCCCAGGACGTCATCGTGCGCGAGGAGGACTGCGGAACCACCAACGGAATCTGGATCCGCGAAATCACGCCCGAGCGGGCGAAAAACGAGCCGATCTTCGAGAAGATCGCCGGCCGCGTCGCGGCCGAGGACGTCTCGGTCGACGGCAAGGTGCTCGTGCCCGCGGGCCAGTCGATCAGCGACGAAGTGGCGCGCCAGATCATTCAGGCCGGCACGCCGGTCAAGATGCGGTCGGTTCTGGTGTGCGAGGCGCGCGAAGGCGTCTGCCGCACGTGCTACGGGCGCAACCTCGCAACCGGCAAGATCGTCGAGATCGGTGAGGCGGTGGGCGTGATCGCCGCCCAGTCGATCGGCGAGCCGGGCACCCAGCTCACCATGCGCACGTTCCACACCGGTGGTGTGGCGGGCGTCGACATCACCCAGGGCCTGCCTCGCGTGGAGGAGCTGTTCGAGGCCCGCATCCCGAAGGGCAAGGCGATCATCGCCGAGATCGACGGCGAGCTCGAGATCATCCGCCAGGAGGGAGCGCGCAAGGTGCGCGTGACCTCGAAGGAGGACTTCGAAGTCTCGTACCCGCTCGACGCGAAGATGGCGGTGCTGGCCAAGACTGGCGACGACGTGATGGAGGGCCAGGAGCTGGCGCACGATCCGAAGGGCGCCAACTCCGTCCGGACCCGGCACGCCGGCAAGGTCGTGGTCTCGGCCAAGGAGATCACGGTCCGGACCGTGGACGAGGAGGTGCGCGAGTATCCGATCCCGCACCAGGTCCGCATCCGGCCGGAGCTCGATCGTCGCGACGGCCAGAAGGTGACCATCAAGGCCGGCCAGCAGATCACCGAGGGCTCGATCTCACCCCAGGAGCTGCTCCACATCCTCGGCAAGGAGGCGGTGCAGACGTTCCTCGTGGACGAGGTCCAGAAAGTCTACCGGTCGCAGGGTGTCGACATCAACGACAAGCACATCGAGGTGATCGTGCGGCAGATGATGCGGAAGGTCCGCATCGACTCGGCCGGCGACACCGGCCTCTTGCCGGGCGAGATCGTCTCCCAGTGGGAGTACGAGGAGGCCAACGCGCGGGCCCTGGCGGAGGGCGGCGAGCCCGCCACCGCGCAGACCGTGCTCCTGGGCCTGATCAAGGCGGCGCTGAACACGACGTCGTGGCTGTCGGCCGCCTCCTTCCAGGAGACGACGCGGGTGCTGACCGAGGCCGCGATCAGCGGCAAGGTCGACCGCCTGCGCGGCCTGAAGGAGAACGTGATCATCGGCAAGCTGATCCCCGCCGGGACGGGGCTCGACTACTACAAGAAGCAGCGGGAGCAGGCGGCCCGGATCCTCGAGGAGGAGCCGATCGACCTGGAGACCCTGTCGGTCTAGGGAGCTTGAAAAGGGCCGGCCCGTTCTGGGCCGGCCCTTCCTTTTAATCCGGCTAGCCATCGGGCGCGGATTGGGCTAAAGTCACTCGTACGTGCACAAGGGGGCGCCCGCCAGGGTTGCCCCTTTTGCTTGCCTAACATGAGGGCGTGACTCTAAGCCGATCGCTGGGTTGCGCCCTGGTTGCGCTGCTGGCGTCGACCGCGTGCGACTCGGGCGTCACGACCGGGCCCAGGCTCGCCAAGGAACAGGTGCTGCGCGT
>JBKPCW010000172.1:0-5551 GCA_046727555.1 Candidatus Dormiibacterota bacterium
GGCGGCAGGAAGCGCACCAGCGGGATGAGCAGCACCGACGCGTCGAGCGCCTTCGCTCCGTAGCGCTGGACGAACACTCCGCGCTCGTCGACGCCGCGCGAGCAGATGTCGGACTTGATCTCGTCGGCGATGCCCTGCCACGTCTTCGCCAGCTGCATGTCGCTGTGCAGCTCGGCCAGGCGCGCGCCGCGGTCGAGCGCAACCCAGCACATGAGCTTCGACGAGGTGAAGTGCTGCGGCTCGCCGCGCACCTCCCAGATACCGCGGTCCGGCAGCTTCCAGTTCTCGATCGCGCACTCGACCGCGCGCTTGAGGATCGGCCACACGACCTCGGGCAGGTAATCGCGCGACTTGGTGTGCAGGTAGACCGAATCGAGCACCGCGCCCCAGACGTCGTGCTGCTGCTGGTTGAAGGCGCCGTTACCGATGCGCACGGGTCGCGAGCCCTCGTAGCCGCTCAGGTGATCGAGCGTCTTCTCGACCAGCTGGTGCTCGCCGCCGATGCCATACATGATCTGGAGCTCCTTCTTCCCGGCCGCCGCGTCGGCGATGAAGTAGAAGAAGTCGTTGGCCTCGCGGGCGAAGCCGAGCGTGTAGAGACCCCAGAGCATGAAGGTGCCGTCACGGATCCACGTATAGCGGTAGTCCCAGTTGCGCTCGCCGCCGATCGTCTCGGGCAGCGACGTCGTCGGCGCCGCGAGCAGCGCGCCGGTCGGGCTGTACGTGAGCCCCTTCAGCGTCAAGGCGCTCCGCTGCAGATAGCTCTGCCAGGGGTGCTCGGGGAAATCGCCGCGGTTGATCCACTCGCGCCAGAAGTCCGCGGTCCGCTCGACCCGCTCGAACGCCTCCTCGACCGTCGCCGGAGCGGGATGCTCGGCCCAGTACTCCTTGCCGGTCGAGTGCCGCGAGCGCGGCCATACCATGGCCACGTACGCGCGCTCGCCCTGGCGCAGAGTCTTGGTCGCGTGAGCGCCCCGGCCTTCGAAGCCGACACGCAGGTCGGTGACGAGCCTGATCGGAACCTCGTTCTCACCGCCGCTCGCCAGCGCCTCGTTGTAACCCGTCCCCGCGTACTCCCACCTCGCCTCGGTCTGTCCGTAGTCGAAGACGGGCTGGCAGTCGAGCGTCAGCTCCACCTGCCCGACGACGCAGCGGGCGGTCCGGAGCAGGATGTGCTCGGCCTCGTAGTCCGAGGGCGGCCTCCGATAGGTCCCCGACCGACGCTGGCTGTGGTACCAGGGCCCGATGCACAGGGCGTCCCGGACGATGAGCCAGCCGGTGCGGGTGCGCCAGGTCGTCTCGAGGACGAGGGTGCCCGGCAGGTAGCGCCGCCCAGCCGGGACCAGGACGCCGGTCGGCCCGAAGCTGAAGCTTCCCGCGCCCCGGTCGAGTGTGGCCGCGAACACGCTAGCGCTGTCCGGCCGGGGCAGGCACATCCACTCCACCCGGCCGCTGGGGGCGATCAGGCAGTTGACCTCGCAGTCGGAGAGGAACGCGTACTCGGCGATCGGCGGGTAGGGGCTCGTGACGCGCGGCTCCGCAACCTGCGGCCCGATGTCGGTGACGGGAGCGTGGCCGTCACCGTTCTGGGTCGAGGCGATGGAGCGTCCGAGGTCGGACGGGCGAGCTTTGCGGGCCATCTCCTCCTACTACCGAGAGGATATGCCGGAGAGCGCGTCATGGATGCGCTCGAAGACCTCGTCCGGCGTGCCGGTGCCGTCGACGACGTGGATCGGGACCCCTTGCTTTCGATAATGGCCGAGCACCGCCTCGGTCAGCCGGTGGTACTCATGCATGCGCTCCGCGATGGACTCCCGGTTGTCGTCGGTGCGGCCCTCCATCTGGGCCCGGTGCAGGAGCCGGTCGACCAGCTCCTTCTCCGGCACGTCCAGGGCGACGATGAAGGTCACCCGGTGCCCCTCGTCCGCCAGCATCTGGTCGAGCGACCGCGCCTGGGCGTCGGTGCGGGGGAACCCGTCGAGCAGCGCGCCCGCGCCCTCCTCCGCCTCGGGCAGCCTCGCCCGCACGATGCTGACTATCAGGTCGTCCGGGACCAGGTCTCCGGCGGCCATGATCCGGCCGGCCTCCTGGCCCAGCGGCGAGCCCTTTGCCACCTCCCGCCGGAGGATGTCGCCCGTCGACATGTGGTGCAGCCGCAGGTCCTGCTCTAGCCGCGCCGCCTGGGTGCCCTTCCCGCTGCCGGGCGGGCCGAAGATGATGCCGATCATTCCGCGATAGTCCGGACTAACGTGAGTTTTGGGGATACGGTCATGGCTGGTCGAGGCGGATTTTGCTCCGCCGGCGCCACCAACGTCGCCTGTGCTCCGCCAGCAGGCCCTCGATCGCCGGGTCGGGACCGGCCGGCTCGCCCTCCTTGCTCAGGTCGAGCCAGCGGCGGGTGACCTCGACGTAGACGTCGGCCTCCGTCCACCCGGGGAGCTGCTCCAGCACTTTGTGCTTGCGGATCGCCTCGGCGATCGGGTGATACACGTGGTCATACCAGCTCGCGGCGGCCTCGGGCAGCGGCACCGTACGGTGCTGCGTCTGGGCCAGGAAGTAGGCGTGGCCGAGGATGTGGTCGAGGATGACGTCGTAGCGCCCGAGCCTGCTGCATTCGAGGCGCGCCTGGGGGCGCGTGCGGTGGAGCTGCGTGGCCTGCAGAAACGCCGCGTACTCGGCGGCCTGGAGCAGCGCCTCGGCATCGACCTCCGGCGAAAGCGGCGCGCGGGTCTTGACGTTGATCACGCGGGCATTGATCGTCGGCCGGCCCAGGTTTCTCGCCACCGACACGCGGTGGTGGCCGTCGATGACGTAGTAGTTGTCGTCGACCTTGTAGACGTCGATCGGCGGCAGCTCGCCGCCCTCGACCATGGCCTGGTAGATGCGGGTCCACCGCTCGCGCATGCGCCGGTTGATGGGCAGGAAGCCTGGGTCGAAGTCGCCAGACTTGAAGTCGGGCGCCGCCGAGCCGACGATCCGGTCGACCGGGATCTCGTGCTCGCCGCCGAAGGAACGCCCCTCGAAGCCGGCGGCGCGGAGCATAGGCTCGACCGACCGCAGGCGCTCGGCGCGGCCGGTCAGGACCGTGCGCAGGCTGCGCCGGAACGCCCGGGCCCGCGCGGCGTCAAAGTCCTGGAGCGCGCGGATGCGCTCTAATCCCACGACAGACTCTGAACCGGCGGTCTAGAGCAGTGCCTTCTCGGTCTCGGCGTCGAAGAAGTGCAGCGTGCGAGTGTCCAGCCCTAGCTTCACCCGATCACCTGGCGAGACGGTCATCCTCGGGTCGACCCGAGCCGTGACCTGGTCTCCGCCTACGGTTCCGTAGAGGAACTGGTCGGACCCAAGCCTCTCGACGACGTCAACCTTCATCTCAAAGCTCGTGCCCCCATCCGCCACGCGGTCGGTCACAGCCTCGGGCCGGAAGCCCAGGGTTCCCTTGCCCGCCTGGATCGGCTTGGGCAGCCTGACCTCGAACCCCGAGGCCTTGGCCGAGCCGTTGGTCACCGACGCCGGGATGAAGTTCATGGTGGGTGTGCCGATGAAGCCGGCGACGAACAGGTTTGCAGGGTGGTCGTAGATCTCGCCCGGAGTGCCGACCTGCTGCAGGATGCCCGCGTTCATGATCGCGATCCGGTCACCCATGGTCATGGCCTCGACCTGGTCGTGGGTGACGTAGATGAACGTGGTCTGCAGGTCACGGTGCAGCTTCTGCAGCTCGACGCGGGTCTGGCCGCGGAGCTTGGCGTCCAGGTTGGACAGCGGCTCGTCGAGCAAGAACACCTTCGGGCTGCGGACGATGGCCCGACCCAGCGCCACGCGCTGGCGCTGGCCGCCGGACAGGGCGCGCGGCTTGCGGCTCAAGAAGTTGTCCAGGCCGAGGATGCGCGAGGCGTTGCGGACGCGCTTGTCGATCTCGGACTTCTTCATGTGCTGCATCTGCAGCGGGAACGCCATGTTGTCGTAGACGGACATGTGCGGGTACAGCGCGTATGACTGGAACACCATGGCGATGTCGCGGTCCTTGGCCGCGACGTTGTTGACGACGCGCTCGCCGATCAGGATCCGGCCTTCGCTGATCTGCTCGAGGCCGGCGAGCATACGGAGTGCGGTCGACTTGCCGCACCCGGACGGCCCGACCAGGACCATGAACTCCTTGTCCTTGATCTCGACGTTGAAGTCCTTGACGACGGTGATGTCGGCCGTGTAGCGCTTGACGACGTGGTCGTAAGTTACCGATGCCATATCTCTATCCCTTCACCAAGTCCACGGTGTTGCCTTTTATGGCTCTGCCCCACATCAATTCTATTTACCTCCTCCCAATCTGCAAATCCGAGATTCTCGCCTCGGACGTGGAACCGTGTACCACCAGGCTCGTTTTGAGCGGCGCCGGCGAATCGACGCCCCTGCCATTCATACGCTCGATCAAGATGCGGGCCGCGATCCGGCCCTTCTCCACGATCGGCTGACGGACCGTGGTCAGGGGCGGGTTCGTCCACGCTGACATTGGCAGATCGTCGAAACCCACGACCGACAGGTCGGTGGGCACGCTGGCCCCCTTCGCCTGCGCGGCGTTCAGGACGCCGATCGCCGCCATGTCGCTCATGGCCAGAAGACCGGTCGGCCGCTGCCGCCCCGAGGGCAGCGACTCGAAGGCGCGCGTCCCGGCCGCGACGGAGATGCCGGCCGTAATCGTCAGCGGCGCCGGCGCCCCGGCGGCCTCGATCGCCGCCTGGTAGCCGGCGAGGCGACGGCTCGCGGTCGGCGTGTAGGTCATCTGGGACCGGGCCGGCGGCAGGACGATGATCGCCAGCCGCCGGTGCCCCAGCTGCAGGAGGTGGTTGGCCGCCGCCTCGGCGCCGCCCCGGTCGTCGACGTTGACCACCGGGTGTGCGCCCGTGGCCTCGGAGTCGATGAGCACGGTCGGGATGCCGAGGCCGTCCAGGACCTCGAGGGCGTGGTCGTCCGGGCCAAGGCCAAGGCTGATGAAGCCGTCGACCGAGGCGTTGCGGATCGCGGACTCGAGCGAGCCGTCAAGCGGTGGGACGAGGAGCAGCGTCAGGTCATGCTGCTCGCAGATCTCGCCCAGACCCTGGATGAGCTCGGACAGGAACGGGTTGGCGAAGACCGCGGAGAGGCGCTGCGGGATCAGGACGCCGATGCTGCCGCTGCGCCGGGTCGAGAGTGCGCGGGCCGCTGGATGCGGGGTGTAGCCGAGGTCGTGGGCGACCCCGAGCACCCTCTCCAGCGTGGCCTGGGCCAGCCGGTCGGGGTTGTTGAAGGCGAACGACACAGCCGTCTTCGAGACGCCGGCCGCGCTCGCGACGTCAGCGATGGTGACCCGGGACACCTGGCAAGGCTCCTGGCATCGTTACGCTCCCCCAACGAAAACCGCTTTAGTAAAGCGGTTTAAGGGATCGTAGGCGGCTCTGGGGAATCTGTCAAGGAGGATTCTTGGCCGTCGGGCGAGATGATCTCGCCGGTCGCCGGGTCGATCTTCACCCGGACCTCGTCCACCAGCAGCGCCTCGAGCGCACGGTCGAGGTCGGAACGC
>JBKPCW010000173.1:0-6685 GCA_046727555.1 Candidatus Dormiibacterota bacterium
TGGGCGACGATCACGTCCGTCCCGTGCAGCTGCTCGACGTTGCCGAGGCGCTGGCGCGAGAACCTGCCGTGGTGGACGACGAATTTCAGCTTGAGGATGCCGATGTTGGCGCAGGCGTTGCATGGGCATGTGGTCACGGCCTGCATGTCGCGGAGCCTGCGGTGAAAGGCGACGAAGGTGCCCTCGATGGCGCTGATGACCTCCGGCGTCGTCATGCCGGTGATGAAGAGGATCGCGTCGCCCTCGACCTGGGACACGTCCATCCGGCCGTGCACGCTGCGCACGACCGTGTCGAGGAGCTCGTGGAGGATGGACCAGCTGTGGTCGACCTCGGTCTGGGCCACGAACTTCGAGTAGCCCGAGATGTCGGCGAGCACCAGGGCGCCTTCCTGCAGGCCGGAAAACTGCTCGGGGCGGTCGGTGGGCGAGGTCACCGAGCCGATTATCGTGCCGCTTGACGATGGAGTGATCGGAGAGGAGGCGTAGATGATCATCGACTGCGCGGTCTACCGGGATGGGCGGCGCCTGGACGTGGGGCCTGGCGTTGCCGAGGCGAAGCAAGCGATCGACGACGACGAGGACGCGTTCGCGTGGGTCGGGCTGTTCGAGCCCAAGGAAGCGGAGTTCGCAGACGTTCGTGCCGCCTTCGGGCTCCACGAGCTGGCGGTCGAGGACGCGATCAAGGCACAACAGCGCCCGAAGCTCGAGGTCTACGGCAACTCGCTCTTCTTCGTGCTCCGGCCGACCGTCTACGTCCGGGACCAGCACGACGTGCGGGTGGGGGAGATCCTGCTGTTCGTCGGGCCTAACTTCGTGGTCTCGGTGCGGCACGGGGAGGCGGGGGAGCTGGCCGGTGTCCGCCGCGCGATCGAAGCCCGGCCCGACCTGCTTCGGCTCGGGCCCGGCGCCGTGGTCTACGGCATCCTGGACCACGTCGTCGACGGCTACCGCCGGGTGTCGGAGGACATGGAGGACCAGATCCAGGACGAGATCGAGGCCGAGGTCCTCCTCCCTGGCGGCGAGTGCGGGCCTGAGGAGATCTACACCATGAAGCGCGAGGTGCTCGAGTTCCACTCCGCGGTGGCGCCGCTGCTCGAGCCGGTCGAGCGCCTGGCCCACCGGCGCGTGGGGCACATCGAGGACACCATCTCCCAGTACCTGGTCGACGTCCAGGACCACCTGATCAAGGTGATTGCGGACGTGCACCGGTTCCGCGAGATCCTGAACAACGCGATGGACCTTTACCTCTCGTCCACGTCGACCCAGCAGAACCGGACGCTCGGCCAGCTCACGATCATCGCGAGCCTGTTCCTCCCGCTCACGTTCCTCTCCGGATTCTTCGGCATGAACTTTGGCTGGCTCGTCAACAACATCGGGTCCTTCGCGACTTTCGCCATCGTGGTCGCGATCATGGCGACGTCGGTCCTCATCCAGCTGGTGGTTTTCAGGAGGCGGGGATTGCTCGGCTAGTGGCGCCTGGTCCGCTTGTCCCGCATCAGGTGAGACAGCGGTCCGCTAAGACGTGAGACATGACTATTGGTGGACCCGAGGGGATTCGAACCCCTGGCCTCGTGAGTGCGATTCACGCGCTCTCCCAGCTGAGCTACGGGCCCACAGCAGTCGCACCGAGCGCTGACAGCCGAGTATAACGGCCCTCCTATACTCGGCCTTCGATGGCCTCGCTCTTCAAGCGCAACCGCGTGCCCGAGGGCGTCGACCCCGCGCGCATCCCGCCGGGCCAGACCCTCACCGCACCGGACCGATGGCCCCTCCTCCATTTCGGACCCGTGCCCAAAACCGACATCGCGCGTTGGGACTTCAACGTCTTCGGCGCAGTCGAGAAGCCTCTGCGACTTGATTACGGTGAGCTCCGCGCCCTCCCGTCGAAGGAGGTGGTGGCCGACATCCACTGCGTCACGGGCTGGAGCCGACTGGGCGACCGCTGGACCGGCGTCCCAATCCGCGAGATCCTCGGCCGCGTACAGCCGACGGCGGAGGCCAAATACGTCATGGCGCACTGCGAGTACGGCTACACGACGTCGGTGCCCCTGTCCGTGCTGGACGGCGAAGACAACCTTCTGTGCTACGCGTGGAACGGCGAGGACCTGACCCCGGACCACGGCTGGCCCCTCCGGCTCTTCGTGCCGTCGAAGTACTTCTGGAAGTCGGCGAAGTGGTTGCGCGGGCTAGAGTTCATGGAACGCAACCGGCTAGGTTTCTGGGAGCAACGCGGCTATCACGACGAAGCAGACCCCTGGAAAGAAACAAGGTACTGGTAGCGGCCTGACCGGGCCGCCGATCGTCACCTTCACCTCCGACTTCGGCTCCGGCTCTCCTCTCGTGGCCGCCATGAAGGGGGTCGTGCTCGCCGGTTGTCCCACAGCGACGCTCGTCGACGTGTCTCATGAGGTGCCGCGCTTCGACGTCTCCGCGGGGGCGTTCATGCTGTTCGCGGGCACGCGCCATTTCGGCGGTGGTTCGGTGCACCTTGCCGTGGTCGACCCCGGCGTCGGCTCGACCCGCAGGCGGCTCATCGTCCAGGCCGGCGGGCGCTACTACATCGGCCCCGACAACGGCCTGTTCGCGATCGTCATCGACGAGGTTGGGATGCAGGCGGTGCACGAGCTCGCCCCGCGGCCGTACACCGCGCCGACGTTCGAGGGCCGCGACGTGTTCGCGCCGGCCGCGGCCGCGCTGGCGTCGGGTGTGCCGCTGTCGTCTCTCGGACCATCGACCGACCTGCCGGTGCCGCTCCCGGACAACGGACCGCGGGTGCTGTGGACCGACGGCTTCGGCAACCTGGTCACGAACCTGAAGCCGCCGGCACGGCGGCTGCGCATCCACAACCACGACATCGTGGCCACGGCCAAGACCTACGCAGAAGCGCGTCCAGGCGAGCCGTTCGTCTACGTCGGCAGCATGGGCTACCTGGAGGTTGGGGTGCGAGAGGCGCGGGCCGACCGGCTGCTGGGCGCCCGGCCGGGCATGCGCGTCGACACCATCTAGCTTTTTTCGCCCTTAACAGGCAGGGTTCCTCTATTCGCCTTCGGGCCGTAGCGTTGCGCGCGCTGTGGTTCGAGTGGCCTGCCTGCTCTTCCTCCTCCTCTCCCTGGTGGGCTGCTCGAGCCCGGTCTATGCCGGTCCGCCGGCGTCTCCCGCCGGCGGGAACGTGCGCCTGTGGCAGGACGCGGCGATCTTCAGCCTCGTCGGCGGCCTCATCGCCTCCGCCCGGCGGCGCGTGATGGTCGAGATGTACGAGCTCGGACGCGAGGACATCGTCCACGCTCTCGGCGCCGCGAGCGGCCGGGCCGTGGCGTTGCGAGTCATCGGCGACCCGACGGTGGGAGCGAACCGCGCCTCCGCGGTGGAGCTGCGGGCGGCAGGCGTGCCCCAGCGGTTCTATCCCGTCGACGACAAGCTCCATCAGATCGACCACGTCAAGCTGCTGATCGCCGACGACGTGGCCGTGATCGGCGGCATGAACTGGGGCGCGCACAGCGACCGCAACCACGATTACGTGCTCGAGACGCGCGTGGTCGCGGACGTCGACCGCGCGGCGCGCGTCTTCGAACAGGACTGGAGCCTGGCCGGAGGCCGGCCGGCGCCTCTGCGCGCTGTGGCGGCGGAGGTCGCACAGACCGCGCCGGGGGCGGAGATCAGGGCGATGCTTGTGGCCGCGCTGGAGCGCGCGCGACGACGCGTCCTCGCCGAGGTCTACACGCTGACCGATCCGCAGATCACTCTCGGCCTTGTCCTCGCCCACCGCCGCGGAGCGGACGTCCGCGTCGTGCTCGATCCGAACCAGGCCTACAACCTCCACTCAGCGGCGATGCTGCGCGCGGGCGGCGTCGCGGTGCGGTGGTATCCCGTGCCCCGCGGCGTGCTCCTTCACGCCAAGATCGGCCTGTTCGACGGCGAGCTGGTGCTCGGCTCGGCGAACTGGACGGTGAGCGGGCTCGGCGTCAACCACGAGCTGGACATCGAAACGGAGGAACCGCAGGCCGTCGCGGCCTACGGGTCCAGGTTCGAGTCGGATTGGGCGCGCTCCGCGGCTTAGGCGACCCCGGGTTGGGGCTAGCTCTGCGGTGGAGGTCCCGCAGATCCGGGCGCGGGGGGCCCGCTGGCGCCCGCGCCGGGCGGCAGTGAGCTCGGCGACTGCGGCGCGGGCATGTTGCCGAAGCTGACCTGCGGGACGGCGCGGTCCCCCTCGTCGGCCTGGAAGAAGCCGAAGGCCTTGAAGCCCAGGGCGCCGGCGATCAGCGATGTGGGGAGGGTCTGCAGCTTGATGTTGTAGTCGCGGACGTTGCCGTTGTAGAAGCGGCGGGAGAACTCGAGCTTGTCCTCGGTCGCGGTTAGCGTCTCCTGGAGGTTGGTGAAGGCCGTGATGGCCTTCAGCTCCGGGTAGTTCTCCGAGACCGCGAACAGGCTGCGCAGGCTCTGGGAGAGCATGTTCTCCGCCTGCCCGATCTTGGCCGGGTCGCCGGAGGCGCCCGCCGCGACGGCATTGGCCCGGGCGTTGGTCACCGCCTCGAGCGTCCCCCGCTCGTGGCCCATGTAGCCGGCGACGGTGTTGACCAGGTTCGGGATCAGGTCGTGGCGGCGCTTGAGCTCGACGTCGATCTCGGACCACGCCTCCTGCGTCCGGTTGCGGGCTGCGATCAGGCCGTTGTAGGTCAGGACCAGCCACGCGACCAGGAGAAGGACGACGACGATCAGGATGATCCAGCCCATCTCAGACCTCCCAGGCTAGGCGTGCGCTCGACGCTGCCATCGCGTCTTTTTGAGCATCTTCTTGTGCTTGTGCTTGCGCATCTTCTTGCGCCGCTTCTTGATTACTGAGCCCAATCCAACTCCCAGAGCGTGTTTGAACCAACGGTTTGAGGTTCGGCCGGGAATCATACCGTAAGCCGCAATACACTCGTCGGCGGCATGTACTTCACGGACGCCCACGAGGAGCTGCGCCAGCACATCCGCAAGTTTCTCGAGAAGGAGGTCCAGCCGCACCTCGAGGAGTGGGAGGAGAAGACCTTCCCCGACGAGATCTTCAAGCGCTTCGGCGAGCTCGGGTTCCTCGGCCTGCGCTACCCGCCCGAGTACGGCGGCCAGGGCGGCGACTACTTCTCGGCGGTGGTGCTTTCCGAGGAGATGGCCAGGAGCGGCTGCGGCGGCCTCGGCATGGCGGTGGCAGTGCAGGCCGAGATGGCGACGCCACCGGTGTTCAAGTTCGGAACCGAGGAGCAGAAGCGGCGCTGGCTGGCGCCCGCGATCCGCGGCGAGCAGATCGCCGCCCTCGCGATCACGGAGCCGGACGCGGGCTCGGACGTCGCCGGCATCAGCACGGTCGCGAAGCGTTACGGCGACGAGTTCATCGTCAACGGCCGGAAGATCTTCATCACCAGCGGCGCCCGCTGCCACTGGGCGCTCGTGGTCACCAAGAGCGAGCGAGAGCGGGGCCACGCGGGCTTCAACCTCCTCGTCATCGAGAAGGGGACGAAGGGCTTCGAGGTCACGAGGACGCTGCGCAAGCTGGGCATGCACTCGTCGGACACGGCGGAGCTGCTGTTCGAGGACTGCCGCGTGCCGGTCGCGAACCTGATCGGCGAGGAGGGCGAGGGCTTCAAGAACCTGATGTGGGAGCTGCAGGGCGAGCGGATGATCGCGGCCGCAGGCGCGATCGCGGGCGCACAGCGCGTCTTCGAGTACACGAAGGAATACGCGCTCAACCGCCGCGCGTTCGGGCAACCCATCGCGGGGTTCCAGGTCATCAAGCACAGGCTCGTCGACATGGGGACGAAGATCGCCGCAGTTCAGGCTTTCGTCTACCAGACGGCGGCGCAATGGGACCGCGGCGAGTATCCGGTGCGCGAGATCTCGCAGGCCAAGCTGCTGGCGTCGCAGGTCGCGTGCGAGGTCGCGGACGACGCGATCCAGATCCTCGGCGGCCATGGGTACATGTCCGAGTTTCCGGTCGAGCGGGCCTGGCGTGACGCGCGGTTGGCGCGGATCGGCGCCGGGACCGACGAGATCATGAAAGAGATCATCGCCAAGTCCTACGGGCTTTGAGACCCGCCGCCGTCCTGTTCGCCGGTTGCAAACCCGAGGTGGCCGCGTTCGACGACCGCATCATCGCGGTCGGGCCGCGCGCGCGGGCGGCGGCGGGCCGCGGCGCCGAGGTCGTCCACCTTAGCGGTGAGGCGTGGCCGGGACTGATCGACTCCCACATCCACCTCGAGGGCCTGGCCGACCGCAAGCTGACCCTGGATCTTGCGGGCGGCGCAAGCCTGAAGGACACGCTGGCCCGGATCAGGGAATGGTCGAAGGCGGCGCCCAGGGGCGGCTGGGTGGTCGGGGCGGGCTGGTACAACGACGCCTGGCCGGAGAAGGCGTTTCCCTCCCGCCGGCAGCTCGACCCGGCGGCCGGCGGCCGGCCCGCGTATCTGCGACGCAAGGACGGGCACTCGGCCTGGGTCTCGACGGCGGCGCTGCGCGCCGCGGGGGTCGACCGGGGCACACCCGACCCGGCCGGCGGAGGCATCGACCGCGACGAGACGGGTGAGCCGACCGGGATCCTGCGCGAGACGGCGATGGAGCTGGTGTGGCGCCTGGTCCCTCGCGCGACGGATGCCCAGCTGGACGGCGCGATGGCGAGGGTCCTGGCCGACCTGGCGCGCCTCGGTCTGACCGG
>JBKPCW010000174.1:0-12678 GCA_046727555.1 Candidatus Dormiibacterota bacterium
CCTCCCACGTCTGTCCGCTGTCATGGGACACGAAAAGCCGGACGCCGCCCACCAGCGCCCAGACGACGCTTGCCGAGGGCGCCGAAAGGTCAGTCGTGGTCGGCATCGCGATCGGACTCGGCGATTGGCTCGGCGGCACGAGGACGGGCGCGGACCACGGGGTCTGCAGCTGCACCCAGCGCGCCCCGCCGTCGATCGTCCGGAGGAGCGCGCCGCCGGAGCTCACGTAGCCGGCCTCGGCGTCAGGGAACACCGCCAG
This sequence comes from Candidatus Dormiibacterota bacterium, assembly GCA_046727555.1. Lineage (GTDB taxonomy): Bacteria > Chloroflexota > Dormibacteria > Dormibacterales > Dormibacteraceae > 40CM-4-65-16. The sequence continues at coordinate 260 of JBKPCW010000174.1, forward strand.
CAGAGGCGGAGCTGGATGGAAGTTCGTGTCGTAGGGCCCAAATGCCTGCCCGCCATTGACGCTCTCCTCGACGTCCGGCGCCAGCTGCAGCCAGCGCAGCTCGGTGAGCAGGAACGTGTATGGCGACGCGAGCTTCTGCTTCCACGTCCAGGTCGCTCCGCCGTCTCGCGACGTGTAGATGAAGTCCCGGTCGTGCCAGTTCTGGTCGTCCTGGGAGCCGGACGTCTGCAGATAGATCGTCTGGCCAAAGGCTTTGATCCAGTTGACATGGAGCGCGAAGCCTCCGGGGCTCGTAACGAAGATCGGGTTGTCAGGCAAGGTGCTGGCGATCCAGAGTTTGCCGCCGTCCGCGGTCCGGTAGACGATCGGCCGGTGATTCGGATCCGAAGCGCCGATGAATCCTTGTAGGGAGTCCATGAACCAGATCCCGCTTTTGCACTGGGCTTCCGCGATGCCCGTCGTCGAGAGCTTCTGCCAGGTTGCCCCTCCGTCGAACGTGTGCCAGACGTCGGCCAGAGCCGCCTGACACTGTGTGGCGGGCGAGCCCGGGGACAGCAGCCAGCCCTGCCGGTCGTCGACGAATGAGATCGACGACCGAAACCCCATGTTCGCCGGCAACGAGCGCCTTTCCCACGATCGACCGCTGTCTGTGGAGCGGAAGAGTGTCTGGTAGTCGACAAGCGCCCAGACCACGGTCGACGACGGGGCGCTGAGCCGGACGTCGCTGCCTTGCGCGATCGGGCTCGGCGACGTGGTCACGCGCGATGCGCTCGCGACCGGACCGGGTCGTCCGTGGCGTGATGCGACGAGCACACCCACTGACGTCGCCGTCAGCAGCGTGACGAGGATCACGGCGACCGCCGCGGTCCAGTTGACCGTCCGCAGGGGCGCAGTAGCCAGCGATTGGCGCAGGCGCGATCGGTACTCCGGCGTCGGTCCTCCACTCCGCGCTTCGAGCGCCCTTCGCAGGTCGCTCTCGTCGAAGCTCATGCGTCCGCCTCGATCGCCATCGCCGGCCGCAGCGCGACCAGGGCGCGGTGCAGCCGCTGCCGCGCCGCGCCCTCGCTGCATTCGAGGATGGCCGCGACCTCGGGCACCGGCAGGTCGAGGTGGTAGTAGAGGGACAGGACCAGCAGGTGCTTGGGCGCCAGCCGCTCGAGTGCGGAGTCGAGGTCCAGCCGCTCCTCCAGGTAGCCGGCGGCTCGCTCCGCGGGCACCTCGGGAAACCTCAGGACCCGCCACCAGCGCAGGGGGCGTGCGCTCCGGCACTCGTTGGCGACGATCGCGAGGAACCACGGCCGCATCTCGGCCCCAGCCCGGAAGCGCGCTCGGGCACGCCACGCCTTCAGCGCGGCTTCCTGGACGGCGTCTTCGGCGGCGGTCCTGTCGTTCAGCATTGTCATGGCAAGTCGAAACGCCGGGTCGAGGACTCGTTCCAGCATGTCTGCGAAGCTCTCGTCGCTCACCGGCCTACGGGTTCTACGTGCCGGAGCCGCGGTCTGTTACGCCCGAGGAATTAAAGCCGCCGGCGGCTGGGTAGAAAGGACGAGATGAAGCCCCAGAACGGAAACCACCACATCAGCGCCATCACCGCCGACGCGACCAGGAACCTCGCGTTCTACACCGGCGTGATGGGCCTCCGCCTGGTCAAGAAGACCGTCAACCAGGACAACCCGACCGTCTACCACCTCTTCTACGCCGACGAGGACGCCAGCCCCGGCGCCGACCTCTCGTTCTTCGAGTACCCGGGCCTGGTTCGCGGCCGCGCCGGCGCGGGCATGATCCACCGCATCGCCTTCCGGGTGGGCTCAGAGCGGGCGCTCGACTTCTGGGCCAGGCGGCTCGCCGCCGCGGGTCTCGAGCCCGTGCGCGAGGACACCTCACTGCGCTTTGCGGATCCAGAGGGCCTCGGCTTTGAGCTTCGCGTCGAGCCCACGATCGATGCGCCGCTCGCGGCGAGGCACCCCGAGATCCCGGAGGAGCTCGCGTTGCAGGGCTTCGCCGGCGTGCGTGCGTTCAGCCGCGGGCCCGAGCACAGCCATGAGTTCCTCACGAGGACGCTTGGCTTCGCCGCGACCGATGCCGGCGCGTACGAGTCGCGCGGCGAGTCCCGCGGCTCCGTGTACGTCTACGACCAGGCTCCCGAGGCTCGTGGCCTGGGCGGGTCCGGGACGGTCCATCACATTGCGTGGTCATCGACCCTGGACGACCACGTTGGCTGGCGCAACCGCGTCATCGACGGCGGCGGCGACCCGACGCCGGTGATCGACCGCTTCTACTTCCGCTCCATCTACTTCCGCGAGCCGAGCGGCGTCCTCTTCGAGATCGCCACCATCGGCCCGGGATTCACGGCCGATGAGCCGAAGGAGCATCTCGGCGAGAAGCTCTCGCTGCCGCCGGCGTTCGAGCACCTGCGGAAGCAGGTCGAGGCGAATCTCACGCCGCTTCCGAATCCTCGGGAGACGAGTCGAGTCAGCTAGTCGTCGTGTCGCGCAGCGCGCCGAGCTCCTCGGCCGTGGCGGGGCCGAGCGCTGCGACCAGGGGCCCCAGTCGCGCGCCGAGCTCGAGCCGGGGCACCTCGAACCGGTCCCAGCGAGCGTCGCCAGAGGCCACACAGGAGAACTGAAGGGTGACCCTGCCTGGCCGCTCCGACCGCTCGTGGTAGGCCAGCCGGTTGAAATCCGCGGAGGGAACGAGCCAGGTCCTGGCCAGCAGATGCTGGTCCAGGTCGAGCAGGCAGACGAGGTAGAGGAGACGCGCGCTCTCAGGGACGGCGCCGGCGGGGTAGTTGGCGAAGGCGACGATGCGGCCCTCACGGTCGGGGTGGGTGGTGCCCTTCACCTGGAGCCAGAGAGCGCCGAAACCTCCGACGTCGGCGACCACGACGTCGCGGTGATCCACATCGGGCTCCATCCGGGACGGTATCAGGCTGCCGTCCGAACCGGCCAGGATCTCCGCCTCGACCATCAGCTCGACCAGGGTTCCGAGCGTCGAGCCCTCGAGCATTTCCCTACGCGGCTAGGCGGAATGCTTCCGGCAGCGGCAGCATCCTCAGGCCGCGGATCGCCTCCAGCGCGTCGTCGACTTTCACCTGGCGGCGGCGAAAGTTCCGGAGCGCAAAGCGGTCGCAGGCCGTCTCGGCGCCCGACCGCCGGCCCTGCATCTCGCGCAGGTACCAGTGCAGCCACTCGTGCAGGTAGACGAACCTGAGCACGTCGCGGCGGGTTCGAAAACGGACCTTCTCCGAGACCCAGGCGAACCGCATGCCCTCGCCCGGCTTGCGGCGGGCCCGCACGTACACCAGCTCGTCGAAGGGCCGGAACGGCTCCGGCACGCGGAGGATGATCCGGCCCAGGTCGAACTCGCACAGGCCGGAGAGCGAGGGCCGGGTCCGGTACCGCAGCGGCTTGACGGCCACCCGGTAGTCGCCCGGCGACGGGAGGCCCGACAGCGCCCGGCGCACGTCCGCGACCTTGAGGCCGTGGAGGTCGCTCCGGATCGACATGCCACGGGTGTGCGCACGCTCGGCCTCACGCTCCAGATGGGCCACCGCGCGGCGCACGGCAGGCGGGTCGAAGTGCAGCTCCTCGGCCAGGTGGAGCGACTGGCGGCGAACGCCTGCTCGTGTCGACGGGACGATGAGGAGGCTCATTGCCTACATAAGCGCCCACGGCGGCGGCGTTACCCGCCGGGCGCGCGCAGGGCGCAACTCTCGATGATGTAGGGATGCAGCGTGTCCAGCTCGAGTCCGTCCGTCGCAAGTCGGGAGGTCGCATCCACCTCACGCCGAAGGTGCCGCGCAGCGGCCCCGTCAGCACGCTGTGTGGACAGACCCTGGAGGCCGGTTCGTTCGCGGCCGTCGACGCCGCGGCGGACTGCGCCAACTGCATCCGCCGTTCGCACGACCAGGCGCGGATCTCCGGCGCCTTCTTCGCCCAGGAGGAGGGTTCGGAGCTCCTCCGGCTGTCCCTGGAGCAGGCGAAGACCCGCAAGCCGAACCTCCGCGTGCTGCCCACTCCGCCGGAGAGGGAGAAGCCGGTCGTCTGGCCAGCGGCCAAGCCGCCGCCCGAGGCCACGCCCGAGCGCATGGGCGAACTGGTCACGCGCGGCTTCAAACCCTCCGGCGAAGGCGTGTGGCGCAGCCCCCAGGGCGTGATCGTGCGCATGCGCCGGCACGGCAAGGACTGGCACTTCGGCGAGGTCGTGTTCGAGGGCGAGGTCGTGGCCACGCGACTCGATGAAGGCGTCCGCATCAGGGCCGGCGACGTCGAGGTGACACCTTCCGGCGACGGCTACGAGGTGCGGCTCAGGAAGAAGAGCTAGGCGACGAACCGCGAGATCATTCTCGCGTGACGCGGATCGCGGACTCTTTCACGTGGCCGTTCCGCGCCCGCCTCTCGACGTGGGTCGGTGGCGCCGTCGCCGTCCTTCTGCTTCCGATCGCGTTCATCCCGCTGCTCGGATACGCCGTGGCGGCGACCCGGGACGTCTCCCACGGTCCGCCGCGCTGGGTGCTCACCCGGCGGCTTTTCACGGACGGGTTCTGGCTGGCCGTCGCTGTGGCGTCGACACTCCTGCCGTTCGCCGTCGCGCTCATCGCGCTGGCGCGTGTGCTGAGCGGGATCGCCCTGGTGGTCGCATGGTGCGTCCTCGCTCTGCCGTGGGGACTGATCGCGCTCCTGCTGCTCCCACACGCCACCGCGGCCTTCGCGGCCTCAGGCAACCCGCGCGTGCTCTTCGACGTCGCGGCCGGCCTGCGTGGGGTGCGACGCGACTTCGCCACCTGGAACATGGTCGTCGCGGCGATCGTGACCGCCTGGGCGATCGGTCTCGCGTGCGTCGGGCTCCTCTGCGTCGGAATCGTGCCCGGCATCTTCTACGCCATCCTTGTGAGCGCACATGCCACCGCTGCGCTCTCGCGGCCGCGCGCCGAACGTCCGCATCCATCCGCTGGGTGACACCGCCCTTTACGCCGAGCTGGGGACGCGCCTCGACACCGCGCTGAACACGCGCGCCATCGCGCTCGCAGCCGCGCTCCAGAAGCGCCGCGACGTGAGGCGCGCCGCCGCCGCCCATGGGACCGTCACGGTCACGTTCGACCCCGACCAGGTGACATCTGCGGCGCTCGCGGCCGCGATCCGCCGCCTCGCCGGCAAGCGGCCGCCCGTGGACGAACCAGGCCGGCTGCATCGCATCCCGGTCGTCTACGACGGCCCCGACCTCGACGGCGTGGCGACGCGCCTGGGTCTCACCGCGCGCGAGGTCGTCGAGCTCCACGTCCGGCCGATCTACCGCGTCTTCCTGGTCGGATTCGTCCCCGGTTGGGCCTACCTCGGCCCGCTGCCGGACGAGCTCGTGCTGCCCCGCCGCCCCACGCCGCGGACCGAGGTGCCCGCGGGCTCGGTGGCGATCGCCGGGCACGAGACCGGCGTCTACCCGCTCGCCACGCCTGGCGGCTGGCACCTCATCGGCCGCACCTCGGTGCGCCTGTTTCTGCCGGACTCCGACCCCCCGAGCCTGTTCCGCGCCGGCGACCGCGTGAAGTTCTTTCCCGGCGAGGCGTGACCGCGTCGCTCCGCGTCGTCAGGCCGGGCCTGCTGACGACGATCCAGGACCTGGGCCGGCCTCATGCCGTCGCGTCGGGCGTCACGCCAGGCGGCGCGATGGACCGTTTCGCGCACTCCGCGGCCAACCTTCTCGTGGGCAACGACCGGGGCGCGGCGACGCTCGAGTGCACGGTGCGCGGGCCGGTCCTCGTCGCCGAGCAGTCGTGCCTGGTCGCGGTCACCGGCGGCGACCTCGAGCCACGGATCAACGGCGTGGAGGCGCCGGCGTGGACGAGCATTCGCGTCCAGGCGGGCGACGAGCTGGCTTTCGGCGCGCGTCGCTCGGGGGCCCGCGCCTACGTGGCCGTCGGCGGCGGGCTCGTCGCCGACCGCTGGCTCGGCTCGATGTCGACCAACCTCATGGTCGGGCGCGGAGGCATGCACGGGCGCCCGCTGCGGGAAGGTGACGTGCTCGAAGTCGCGAGCCAGGCCGATCCGCCGCCGGCGGGACGCAGCCTGGCCGAGAGCCTGCGGCCGGCCTATGGCGAGCGCGCTCTGCGCGCGATCTCGGGTCCGCATCGCGGCCCGGCGATCTTCGCTTCTCCGTTTCACGTCAGCCCCGACTCGAACCGGATGGGCTACCGCCTCGAAGGTGGACGGGTCGAGGCCTCCGGCGACGAGCTGCTGTCTTTCGTGGTCGTGGCCGGCGCGGTCCAGGCCCCCTCGGGCGGCAATCCGATCCTGCTCATGGCCGACCACCAGACCGCGGGAGGCTATCCCGTCGTCGCGGTGGTCGTCAGCGCCTCGATGCCCGTCGCGGCGCAGCTGGCGCCCGGGGACGAGCTCTCGTTCGTCGAGACGTCGATGGAGGCCGCGCTCGCGATGCGCGCGGCTCAGCGCGAAGCTCTCGACTCCTTGAGCAGCTGGTCGATGTAGCCGATGTGCTCGGCGTAGTGCTCGTACGTGTTCCCCGCCACCCAATCGACAACCGGCCGGTCGTCGCCAGGGTCGCGCGGGTCGTTGGGCTGGTAGTGGTTGTACGACCGGCGCAGGTCGGCGTCGCTCATCGCCGCGAGGCGACGCATCAGGCGCTCGTGCGCGTCGCGGCTGAACGCCAGCGACTGCTCCGTGGTCTCGTGCCGGTGCGCGAGCCAGACAGCCTCGTTGAGGGCGTCCGTGTCCTCGGCCACCCCGGCCACGCCCATCGCGGTGCGACGGTCGTCACCGTCGAGGAGGCCCAGCAGCGAGAGCTCCCAGGCCGCGATGTGGACGAGGTGGTCCTTCACCGCCCAGAGGCCGGAGCCCTTCTCCTCGAGCCCGGACGGGCCCAGCGAGTCGACCAGGGCGCCAAGCTCCCGCCAGCCTTTGTCGATCGGCTCGATCTCGGCGTTGGCCGCGCTCATGCTTCGGCCGCGACCTTCTTCGCTTCGGCGATGACGGCGTCGTAGTCGGGCTGCGGCTGCTCCCGGGACGCGATCCACGTGAAGCGGATGACGCCTTTGCGGTCGACGATGAAGATCGAGCGGCGCGCCATGCCCGAGTAGCCGGCGACGTCGTCGCGCCGCACGCCGTAGTCCGTCACCATCTTGCGCTCGAAGTCGCCGATGAGGTCGAAAGGCAGGCCGCCCAGCTCCTTGGCGAAGGCCTGGTGCGAGAACACGGAGTCGACGCTGATTCCGAAGACGCCCACGCCGTTGGCGACCGCGTCCTCGTTCCGGGACCGAAACTCGGTCAGCTCGGTCCTTCAACCACCGGTGAAGTCGAGCACGTAGAAGAGCAGGACGAGGGCGCGGAATTTCTGCAGCGCGTCGTCGAGGGTGAGCTCCTGGCCGCCTGTCGTCGGCAGCTTGAAGTCGGGCGCCTTCTCCCCTACCTGCAGCACGTGGAAAAGTCTATTCGGTGCTCGATTCCAGAACGTACCAGCCCGACTTGGTCGCGCCCGTGACGACGTAGCCGCGACCGATCGCGCCGCCGAGGGCTTCCCGCAACGCCATGCGCCACTCGCGCGCGAGAGACGGGTCGGTGCGCCGGAGCGCGACGATGTCGTCGGGCACCTGACATATAAGGACGCGCGCGGAAGAGGTCGCTCGAACCGGCGCTCCTGAGGAGCCGACGCTGAGGATGGCGTCGTCCCTCCAGGCTCGCAGCCTCTCGACGTCGGGCTCGAAGCCACGGCCGGCCGCCGCGGCCTCGGTGCGCGCGGAGTCCAGGCGCCAGCGGATCAGCAAACGGTCCGACTCCTCGCCGGCGTTGATCCCGTCCCGCATCTCGCCATAGAAGTTGACGAGGTACGCGGGTGCCTCGGCCCCGAGCTTGGAGAGGTTGAAGTAAGCGTTGCGGCGCACCAGCGGATCGGTCGTCCACTCCATGGTCATGACCCCCCGGTCGAGGCACCACCGGCGCTGGTGCTGCTTCAGCTGGAAGCCGAGCCCTTGCGCTTCTTGCCCCGGCAGCACGCCGAGGATGTGGGAGTGCAGGTGCAGGTCGCGACGAGGATCGCCCCCCAGCCAACCCACGAGGCCCCCTGTCAACCGCCCGTCCACGAACGAGCCGGCGATGTAGTTGCCCGAGTGCGACATGGCCTTGAGCGTGTCGGCGTTGAGCGGCGGCTCGCCGCTTCGGCCCCAGACCTCGTCGAACAGGGACACCAGCGCGTGCAGGTCCTCGAGGTCGCTCAGCTCGCGGATGTCGGCCATCAGGCGAGGCCGAATCTCCGGCCCGCGAGCAGCGTCGCCGCCTGGACCGCCAGCGCGGCCGCGGCCGCCGCCGCGAACGCGACCAGGATCCCCTGCCCCAACAGGGTCGTGACCGCGAGGAAGAAGGACGCGAAGGCGAAGAGCCCGAGGAGCAGCCCGCGCAGCACGCCGACGGCCGCGTCGCGGCCGAGAGCGTGGTGCGAGAAGACGGCGAGCACTGTGGCGTAGAGCGGGAACGGCGCGATCAGGCCCGCGAGCCGAGCGCCGAGCAGCGGAGCGGCGGACGTGAGCGCCAGGACAAAGGCCGTGGCCACCACCATGCGCGCGGGGATGTCCCACCGCGGGTACTCGGCCTGCTCGACCTCGAGCCGCGCCGTGGGCATCAGGAACAGCGCGACCACGATGACGACGATGATGACGACAAAGAAGGCCACCGCCGGAAGCGCGACCGCGGTGAGGATCAGGGTCGAGGCGGCGAACGCGAGCGTCGCGCCGGCGAGCGAACCGGGCCATCCCGCGCGCTGCGCCGTCCACGCATAGCCCAGGCAGAACGCTGCCTGAGACACGGCCCCGGCCATGATGCCCGCCGCGGCCGCCTCCGCGAACCCGCCCCCCGGGCTCAAGGCCAGGAAGAACGCGATCGGCCCCGATGTGAACGGGATGCCGATCAGCCAGCCGCCCACGGCGGTGCCCCAGCGCCGGCCGGCGAGGCTCGCGGCACCCACCAGCGCCGGAGTGAGGACGAGCTTGAGCGCGAGCTCTTCGCCGGCGCTCAAGGGGCGAGCGGCGCCGTCTCGATCCCGGCTTCGTCGAGGGCCGCGCGGACCGCCCCGGCGATGGCGGCCGCCCCTGGCGTATCGCCGTGGACGCAGATCGTGTCGTACCGCCCCGACCGAGCCAGGCTGACCGCCTGCTCGGCGGCGAGGTTGGGGTTCAGGACCGCGCCCGCCTGCCCTCGCGAGGCGAGACTTCCGTCCGGCAGCATCAGCCGGTCGGCGAAACCCTCGCGATATCCAGGCACGCCGCCCCGCTCGGCGGCGGCGATGATGCCGAAGCCTGGCTGGCCCATGACGCCCACGCCGTGCAGCTTCGCGACCCGCACGAGCGCGTCCGCGGCCGCGGCGTCGCGCTGGCAGCGGTGGTAGAGCGCGCCGTGCGGTTTGACGTAGGCGATCGGGGCGATGGCGGCCAGGGCCGCGACCTGGAACGCGAGCAGCGCCTCGATGTCGTCCGCGGAGAGCGAGAGGTCGAGCCGGCCGAAGCCGGCGCGGTCGTCATAGCCGGGATGAGCTCCTACCTCGACGCCCAGGGTCTCGCACCGCCGGACGGTGGCGATGGCGATCGAAGCCGAGCCGGCGTGCACGCCGCAAGCCACGTTGGCGCTGTCGATTCGGGCGAGGATCGCCTCGTCGTCGCCGGCGCCCTCGCCGATGTCAGAGTTGAGGTTCACTCGTGACGGGTGTTGCCGTGCAGGAGCTGCATCGCGTGGCCCAGCACCGGCAGCACCGCCTCCAGCGACTCGCTGGCGCCTTTCATGCTCCCGGGCACGTTGAGGATCAACGTGTGACCGCGCACGCCGGCGACGCCGCGCGACAGGGCCGCCATCGCCGTGGTCGAGGCCCCGGCCCGGCGCATGAGCTCGGCGATGCCCGGCACCTCGTAGTCGATGAGCATGGAGGTGGCTTGCGGCGTCACGTCGCGCGGGCCGAGCCCGGTGCCGCCGGTGGTGACCACCAGGTCGGCGCCCGCGACCACGGCGGCGACCAGCGCGTCGCCGATGCGCTCCTGGTCGTCCGGCACCACCTCCGGTCCCGAGACCTCGAAGCTGGCGTTGCGCAGCAGCGTCTCGAGCGCCGGGCCGCTGACGTCATCTCGCGTCCCGGCCGAGACGCCGTCGCTGACCGTGATGACGTGGGCCCGGAACGTCAGGCTCTTCGCTTCCAGGTGCCGGAACGGCCGCCCGACTTCTCGAGCAGGCGCACGTTCTCGAGGTACACGCCACGCTCCACGCCCTTGGTCATGTCGATGAGCGTGAGCCCCGCCACCGCCGCCGCGGTCAGCGCCTCCATCTCCACGCCGGTCTGGCCGACGACGCGCGCCCGGGTCGTGATCCGCACGCCGCCGTCGATGAAATCGAAGTCGACCGAGACGGCGGTGATGGGCAGCGGGTGGCAGAGCGGGATCAGGTCCGGGGTGCGCTTGGCGGCCATGATGCCCGCCACGCGCGCCACCTGGAGGGCGTCCCCTTTGGGGGTGCCCTCGCGCACCGCGCGGGCGGTCTCGGCCGACATGCGGACCACGCACTCGGCCTTCGCCTCGCGCACCGTCGCCGGCTTCTCGGCGACGTCGACCATGCGCGCCTCGCCCCTCTCGTCGAGGTGCGTCAGCTTTCTCGCCTTCGCCACGGGCATCAGGATATGACCATGGCCGGCGTGGACGGCGTTTTGTTCGATTACGGCCGCACCCTCGTCACGTTCGTCTACCCCACCGACGACCTTCTTCGTGTCCTGAACGAGTTCCGGCCGCGCATCGAATCGGCGCTGTGCGTGCCCGCGCCCGAGGCGCAGACGATCCTGGACGACGTCCTCCTGCCGCTCGAGGAGTACGTCGGGAGCATGAGCGAGGACGAGGTCGACTACATGGACGTGTACCGCGACACGTGGCAGCGCGCCGGGCTGGTGCTGCCCGACGACCTGCTGCACGAGATCCTCGATGCCGAGCAGCGGTGCTGGGACCGTGCGGTGCGCGTCGACCCCGAGGCGCCTCCTTTGCTGCGGGCGCTGCGCGACCGCGGGATCAAGCGCGGCATCTGCTCCAACGCGCCGTTCCCGCCGGAGATGATTCGCCGGCAGATCCAGGCGACTGGCATCGCCGCGATGATGGACGCCGTCGTGCTGTCGAGCGAGGTCGGGCGTCGCAAGCCGGCCCCCGAGGTCTACGAGGCGGCGCTGCGAGCGATCGGCACGGTCGCGGAGCGCACCCTGTTCGCAGGCGACCGCGTGCGCGAGGACTACGAAGGCCCGGTCACACTCGGCATGCAGGCGGTGGTCGTCACCAGGCACGCCGAGGACGAGCCCCGCGACGGGATCCCCACCGTCCGCTCCCTGGCCGAGCTGACGAAGCTGCTTTGAAAGAGAGGCCCGGGTTCTGGTGGATGCTCTTCTATGGGCGGCCGCGCCGAGGCTTTCCCGGCCTGCTGATCGCGGTCCTGGCCACCGTCTTCATCTTCGCGCTCGTCTTCGCCATTCCCGGCGGCGCGGACGCGTCGCGTGTGGTGGCCGCCGTGGCGTTCGGCCTCTTGTTGGTGGGCGCGCTGGTGTTCGCAGCCGTCGCCATCTTGCGGCCGCGCGGCCGGCGCTGAGCGATCAGGACCGCAGCAGTGCCGGCGCCGATTCCGTTGTCGATGTTCACGACCGTCAAGCCCGTCGAGCACGACTGCAGCATCGTCGTGAGCGCTCCCTCGCCGGCGCCGCCGCGGCCGTAACCCGTCGAGACCGGAAGCCCGATCACGGGCACGTCGACCAGGCCGGCGACCAGCCCGGGCAGGACGCCGTCCATGCCGGCGGCGACGATGATCACGTCCGCGCCCCACTCGAGCATCGCCGAGAGAGGGGCGACGAAACGGTGCAGGCCGGCCACGCCGAGGTCGGCCTCAAGCCGGGCGTCGAGTCCGCACGCCTCGACCACCATGCGCGCCTCGTCCGCGACCGCGACGTCCGATGTCCCGGCGGTGAGGATGCCGACTCGCGCGTCGACCTTCTCGGGCTCAAATTCGTGCCGCAGGACGCGCGCGGACGAATGGTAGTCGACGACGCGCATTCCGCCGGCCGCGGCGACGAGCGCGGCGCGATGCCCAGCGGTCATCCGGCTGACCAGGCCCTGGCCGTGCCGCTCCGCCAGGGCCACGGCCAGTCGCGCGGCCTCCTCCGGTGACTTGCCAGAAGCCAGGACGACCTCCGGGATGCCGCGGCGCAGGTAACGGCCGAGGTCGAGCCGCGCCCGGCCGGCGAGTTCATCGAGCTGCACCCGGCGCAGTTCGGCGAGCGCTTCGTCCTCGGTCAGCTCGCCCGCGACCAGGCGGCGGAGCACTTCTCTCAAAGCCCCAGCAGCACCTCGCGCATGCGCTGCCAGTGCGTGCCGGCCCAGTAGATGCGGCCGCACTCGGGACACTCGGAGT
>JBKPCW010000175.1:0-9044 GCA_046727555.1 Candidatus Dormiibacterota bacterium
CGTGCTGGACGCCCACCACGGCGGCCGCCAGGTAGGTGTGGAAGTCGATGCCGATCGGCTCGTAGCGGTTCACGGCATCGAGGACCAGCGCCACCAGCACGGCTACCAGCGCCGCCGGCGCCCACAGCCGCCTAGAGATCCATCAACTCCACGATCTGTCCGCGTTCCGCTGACGCATAGGCCCCGAGGATGACCTTGAGCACGTTCACGCCTTCGACTTCGGTGTTCAAAGGGCGCCGGCCCTCCCTCAGGCACTCGAGGAAATCGACGACCTCCAGCGCGTAGGTGTCGGCCTTGTCCGGGTCGGGTTCGCGCACCACCTCTGGGTCAGCGCCGCGCGGTTTGTAGAAGAGGGCGTTGCCGTCGCTCCACAGGCTGCCTGCCTCGCCGACGACCGAGAACCGCTCGGCCGTCCCGGGCGGCTCATAGGCCCAGCTGGTCCAGATCTCGCCCACGGTGCCGTCGGCGAACTCGACGAGGACGTGGGCCGAATCCTCGCCCTCGAGGAACGTGAGCCGGTGCCTGCTGAGCATGGCCGCCACCCTGACCGGCTCGGAGTCGATCAGGTTGAGCATCAGGTAGGTCGGGTGGTACCCGGTGTCCAGCAGCTCGCCGCCCCCGCTCGTGGCTCGGCGCGCGCGCCAGCCCATTCGCGCCTCGTCGATGGTCAGGACGAACACGTCGGTGGTGCGGGCGGCGAGCACCTTGCCCAACCGGCCCTCTCGGATCATCTCCCGCGCCAGCGCCACCGGTGGCAGGAACAGCTGGTTGTGCGCGCACATCAGCGTGATTCCGGCCTTGTTGACGGCGCTGGTCACCGCCGCCGCCTCGTCGAGCGTCACGCACAGGGGCTTCTCGCACAGCACGTCCTTCCCCGCCGAGGCCGCGGCCACGATGGCGTCCTTGTGCAGGTGATGCGGCAGGCACACGTCGACGGCGTCGACGGAAGGCGACTCGATCAGCTCGCGATAGTCGGCGAAGACCTGGGCGCCGCCGACCGAGCTCGCCAGCTGCTGGGCCCGCTGCGTGTCGACGTCCGCGACGGCGGCGACCCGCCCGTGGTTGGGCGGCCGTAGGTAGCCGCGAACGTGATGCCCGGCGATGACGCCGGCGCCGAGGATGCCGATGCCAATCGTGCTGTCGCGGTTCATTTCTGCATCGCCATCGGGTCCATACCCTGCCAGAAGAGATGGCTCGGGTCCAGGTTGACGGCCGGCCCGAACTTGAAGACGGCCACCGGCTCACAAACCCCTGGCGTTCAGGAACTCGCGGTTGGCGCGCTGGTCGGCGGCGGCCGTCCCGCCGGGCTCGGGCAGGGTGTCCTGCTCGACGACCATCCACCCGGAGTAGAAGCCACGGATCGATTCGAGCATGGCGTCGATTTCCAGGTCGCCCTCGCCCAGGCGACAGAAAGCCTTGCGCTTCCAGATCTCGGACACGGGGGCGGCGTCGCGGATGATCTCCTGGACCACCGAGCGCCGCGCGTCCTTCAGGTGCAGGTGGTTGATCCGCGGCCGCCAATCCCTGATCGCCTGGACGGGGTCGCCGCCGCCGAGCAGGAGGTGGCCGCTGTCGAGGCACAGCCCGATCGTGGTCAGCTCGAGCACCTTCTCGATCTCCGCCGGCGACTCGACCTGGGTGCCCGTCTCGTGATGAAAGGTGGGTTCGTAGCCGCGCCCGCGGCACCGGGCCACCGCGCTCTCGACTCCTCCGGCAAAACGCTTCCAGGTCGCGGCATCGAAAATGACGGATCGATCGCTCATCGCCGCCAGCGTCGGCCTTGGTTTCGGATCCTCGGCATCGACGGCGTCGAACACGTCAAGCAGGGACTCGAGACCTTCGAGGGCGGAGGACATGGCGTCCGGATCGCTGAACGGCATCTCGTAGAACCCGCCGGCAAGGCCCAGCCGGCGGCGGCCCAGCTCCTCCGCCAGGCGTTCTTTCGGGGCCAGGTAGCCCATAGGACCGAGGTCGATGCCCGCATACCCGGCGGCCGCGACCTCATCCAGCACGGTCGCGCCGTCGGGCACGTTGGGCAGGATGCCGACGGTCAGCTCGAACGCACCGTAGCTCACCGGGGCGTTGGCGACCGCGATGCTCACGGTTCGGACGGCCTCTGGCGCGGCATGCGGGTGCGGAAGACTTCCACGACCGACTGGCAGAGCGCGATGTCATGAAGCGTGTCTTCCGCCGACGTGACCGGTTGCTTGCCCGCGGTCACGCAGTCGTGGAAATGGATCAGCTCTTCCTTGAAGCTCTCGTGATAGGAGATGACCTGCTCCGCCCGCTGCGTCTCCGCATACCTCGGCGTGCCTGTCTCGTCGATGAGGAGGGTCGGCGCGCTGCGCAGGAACGGTGAGGGAAACGAAAGCGTGATCCGGCGGTCGGGGGAGTAGAAGGCGAACTCCATCTGGTAGCGGGCGATGCCGGGCAGGTCGATCCACAGCAGCACAACCTGCGTGGCGCCGTACCTGAACACGATCGTGAGACCCGTCTCGCGGATGCCTGCGTACTGGAGCTCGTCCGGCTCCCCCAGCAGGCCACGCATCGCATTGAGCTCGTGGACGAGGCTGTCGAGCAGGACGTTGTTGTACGCCCAGCGTGCGAGATCGTCGGCTTCGCCGATCGCGCGCGTGTAGCGCGCCTCACTGTCCTTCGCGAATGATGCGACGAGCTCCGGCGCCGGCGGACCGCCCCGGTGGAGGTTGTAATGCCGCACGTAAGGCTCGATGGGCGACTCCAGGGTGGTGATGCGCACCAGGCGCAGGTCGTCGATCTCCCTGGCTTTCTCCTGCATCCGGCGATACGCCGGGTCGTAGCGCTTGTTGTAGGCGACCATGAGCGTCACGCCCGCACTGGAAGCGGCGTCGATCATCTCCCGGCCTTCGGCGACGGAGAAGCACATCGGTTTTTCGACCAGCACGTGCCTGCCGGCGCCGGCCGCGGCGATGGCGGCGGGCGCGTGGCTGCCGGAGGTCAGCACGAAGACGGCGTCGAGGTCGTGCGCGATCAGCTCCTGCCATGAGGTGTACTGCGCCGGCACGCCGTACTCGCGGGCGCACGCCTCACGCGCTTGTGACGACACGTCGCAGAGCGCGGCGATCTCGTAGCGGTCGGAGAGCTCGCGCAGGTAGTGGAGGTGCATGACCTGCGCGATCAGGCCACAGCCGATCACTCCGACCCTCAGCCTCGAAGTCAACGTGGCACCCCCACCTCAAAATCGGCTGGAACGTTCCACGGAAGCTAATATGAAAGCCGGCCGGGTGTCAATGAAAGCAGTCACGTACAAGAGCCGTCTGCACCAGATGACACAGACGACGCCGACCGTGCTCTGGAACGACTCCGCGGACCTCGACGAGCTGAAGTACGCGATCGAAAACGGCGCCGTGGGCGCCACCTGCAACCCTGTGATCGCCCTCGGCATCTTGAAGGAGGAGATGGCGCTCTGGAAGGCGCGCATCCAGGAGCTGATGCGCGAGCTGCCGGGGGCCACCGAGGATCAGATCGGCTGGAAGCTGGTCGAGGAGATGTCGGTCCGGGCGGCGAAGCTGCTCGAGCCCGCGTTTGCGGAGCACCACGGGCGTAACGGCCGCCTTTCGATTCAGACCGATCCCCGTCTGTATCGCGACTCGGCGGCCATCGTCGACAACGCGAAGCGATTCGCCGCGCTTGCGCCGAACATGATCGTGAAGATTCCGGCTACCCGCGCCGGCATCGCGGCGATCGAGGAGGCCACCTCTCTCGGCCTTTCCGTCAACGCCACCGTGTGCTTCACGCTGCCGCAGTGCATCGCCGTCGCCGAGGCGGTCGAGCGAGGCTTGCGCCGGCGCGAAGCCGCAGGCAAGGACATCGCGACGATGGGACCTGTGTGCACGATCATGGTCGGCCGCCTCGACGACTGGCTGAAGGTGTACCTGGACAGGCACGACGTCTCCGTCGACCCGGGCATTCTCGAATGGGCCGGTGTGGCCGTGTTCAAGAAGACCTATGGGATCTTCCGCAGCCGCGGCTACCGGCTGCGGCTGTTGTCCGCCGCGTACCGCAACCACATGCACTGGAGCGAGGTCATCGGCGCGGACGCGGTGGTGTCACCACCGGCGGCATGGCAGCGACGCTTCAACGCGAGCGACATCGAGGTGAGGCCGCGCATCGACGATCCAGTCGATCCTGAAACGGTCGGGCAGCTGCTCTCCAGGTTTCCCGACTTTCGACGCGCCTACGACGAGGATGGGCTCACGGTTGACGAGTTCGACTCGTATGCCCCGACCGTGCGGACGCTGCGCCAGTTCATCGGTGCTTGCACGGACCTCGATGTGCTCGTCCGCGACGTGATGCTTCCCGAACCCTCGTAGCCGGGGCATGAAGACCGTTCGCCTGACGATGGCGCAGGCGCTGGTCAGGTTTCTCGCCGCGCAACAGGTGGAGCGTGACGGCACGAGGCACCGGTTGTTCGAAGGCTGCTTCGGGATCTTCGGCCACGGCAATGTGACCGGCGTCGGGCAGGCGCTCGCCGAGGAGCCTGAGCTGCTCACCTACTACCAGGCTCGCAACGAGCAGGCGATGGTGCACGCCGCCGCCGGCTTCGCGAGGATGCGGAACCGGCTGTCGACCCTCGCTTGCACCACCTCGATCGGACCGGGCGCCACGAACATGGTCACCGGTGCGGCGGCCGCCACCATCAACCGGCTGCCGGTGCTGCTGCTGCCAGGCGACGTCTTCGCGTCCCGGCGGCCCGACCCTGTGCTGCAGCAGCTGGAGGTGCCGTGGCGAGGCGATTTGAGCGTGAACGACGCGTTGATCCCGGTGAGCAGGTACTGGGACCGCATCCAGCGGCCCGAGCAGATCGTGCCGGGGGCGCTGGCGGCGATGCGTGTCCTCACCGACCAGGCGGAGACGGGAGCGGTCACGCTCGCCCTGCCGCAGGACGTGCAGACGGAGGCCTACGACTACCCCGCGGAGTTCTTCGAGCCACGGGTCTGGCACGTCACCCGGCCCCTGCCCGACTCGACGATGCTGGATCGCGCCGCGGAGATGATCCGCGGAGCGAAGCGGCCGCTCCTGGTGGCCGGCGGCGGCGTCATCTACTCGGACTCGGCGGAGGCGCTGGCGCGATTCGTCGCGCGCACCGGCGTGCCGGTGGCCGAGACGCAGGCGGGCAAAGGCTCGCTCCCCTACGACCACGCGGGCGCGCTCGGCGCGATCGGGGTGACTGGTTCGCTGGCCGCGAACCGGATCGCCGCGACGGCCGACCTGGTGATCGGGGTCGGCACCCGTTACAGCGACTTCACCACCGCCTCGAAGACGGCCTTCGCGCGCGAGGGCGTCCGGTTCGTCAACACGAACATCGCCTCGTTCGACGCCGGCAAGATGGGCGGGCTGCCCCTCGTCGGGGACGCGCGAGCCACGATCGAGGCCCTGGACGAGCGCCTGCGCTCTTGGTCCGTCAGCGCCGAGTACCGCTCCGAGTGCGAGCGACTGCAGGCGGACTGGGACCGGGAGGTCTCGCGGCTGTACGCGCTGGGACACGGCCCGCTACCCGCGCAGTCGGAGGTGATCGGAGCGGTGAATGAGCTGTCCGGCCCGCGCGATGTGGTGGTCTGCGCCGCCGGTTCGATGCCTGGTGACCTGCACAAGCTGTGGCGGACGCGGGATTCGAAGGGATACCACGTGGAGTACGGCTATTCGACGATGGGTTACGAGATCGCGGGCGGTCTCGGGGTGAAGATGGCAGACCCCTCGCGTGACGTCTACGTGATGGTGGGTGACGGCTCCTACCTGATGATGTCCGCCGAGATCGCGACCTCGATCCAGGAGCGCATGAAGCTGACCATCGTGCTCGTCGACAACGACGGATTCGCATCGATCGGGGGCCTGTCGCGCAGCAAGGGGACGGCGGGGTTCGGCACCCGCTATCGCTATCGCGACGGCAGCTCGGCGGGCGAGCCGCTACCGGTCGACCTCGCGATGAACGCCGAGGGCCTCGGTGCGCATGTCTTCCGGGCTCAGAGCCTCGAAGAGCTCCGTGACGCCCTGGTGGCCGCCAAGAAGATCGAGCGCACGGTCGTGGTCCACGTGCGCACGGATTACTTCGAGGCCGTCCCCTCCTACGAGAGCTGGTGGGAGGTGCCGGTCGCGGAGGTCTCGAAGTCTCCCGACGTCGCCGCGGCGCGGCGCGAGCACGAGCGCGAGGCGGCGAAGAAGAGGTGGCACCTGTGAGCCGGCTCGTCGAGGTGACGCCCGAGAGCGCGGGCTGGCGGTACGTCGGTTTCGAGGTGCACCGGCTGTCGGGTGGAGAGGCCCTGAACTGGAGCACGGGCGGGCGCGAGGTATGCCTGGTCATGCTGTCGGGCGAGGCCGACGTGCGGTTCGACGGCCACGAGTGGACCGAGATCGGGGGCCGTCAGTCCATATTCGACGGACCTGCGGACTCCGTCTACGCCCCTCCGGGCGGAGAGCTGGCGGTCAGATGCGCGAGCGCGGGCTGCGAGCTTGCGCTTGGCTGGGCCCCGGCCGGGCGCGGCGGCCCGCCCACTCTCATCCGCGCCTCCGACGTGCACGTGTTCAAGCGCGGAGCGGACCGAACCGAGCGCACGATCCACAACATCCTCATGGAAGATCGCCCGGCTGAGTCTCTGCTCGTGACCGAGGTGTTCACGCCAGGCGGGAACTGGTCGAGCTACCCCCCGCACAAGCACGACACGGACGATCCCCCGCGCGAGACCTACCTCGAGGAGACGTACTACCACCGCCTCGCACGGCCGGAAGGCTTCGCCGTGCAGCTTGTCTACACCGACGATCGCAGCGTCAACCAGGCACTGCAGGTTCGCGACGGGGACGTGGTGCTCGTGCCGCGGGGTTACCACCCGGTCGCGGCGGCTGCAGGCTATGACCTCTACTACCTGAACGTGATGGCGGGCCCGGTGCGTCGCTGGCTCGTCACCACCGACCCCGACCATCGCTGGCAGCTGCAGACAGGATGACTCCCCGCAGGCCGCCGACCATCCTCGACGTGGCATCACGTGCGGGGGTTTCGAAGTCGACGGTCTCGAACGTGATCCGCGGCATGGTCGGCGTCTCGGAAGGCACCAGGCGGAAGGTGGAGTCGGCGGTCAAGCAGCTCGGCTACAGGCCCAACGTCCTGGCCCGCCAGCTCGTGCAGCAGCGGACCAGCATCCTCGGCGTCGTCGTCGGCGACCTGGCGAACCCGTTCTACGCGGAGATGGCCAAGTCGGTCGAACGGTATGCGGCCGCCCGTGGATACGCCGCGATGTTCTGCAACACGGAAGGCGACAGCCACAGCGAGCTGGCGGGAATCGAGATGCTGCTCGCGCAGCGTGTGGCGGGAATCGTGTTCCTGGCCTTCTCGGGCGATTCGCGGACCATGCGCGAGACCCTGCAGCATCACGTGCCGGCGGTCTTCTTGAGCTGTCACGAGGACTGGGGTGACGTGGTGGCCGTGGACGACGAGCTGGGTGGACGGCTGGCCACCCGACATTTGATCGAGGCCGGGCACCGCCGGCTCGCGTTCCTTGCCATCCCAGAGCTGTCCGACAGCTCGGAGCAGGCGCGGTACGTCGGCTGCGTCGAGGCGGCGCGCGAGGCCGGCGCTTCGGTGTCGCGGATCAGCTGGTCACCGCCGGCGGACCGCGCCGAGATCGACGGGACGATGGGCGAGCTGAGCGAAGCCTTCGTGGGTGACCGCAGGGTCACGGGCGTGTTCGCGTCCAACGACGTCGCGGCCATCGACCTGATGGAGTTTGGCGACCGGGTCGGTCTGCGCGTTCCAGGCGACCTGTCGATCGTCGGCTTCGATGACGTGCCCATGGCCGGTCTGGCCCGAATCGCGCTCACGACGGTGGCTCAGCCACGCGACGAGCTGGCGCGGAGAGGGATCGACACGATCATCCGGCGGATCGAGGGCGGGCTGAAGGGCAGGCCAACGACGACGCTGGTCGGAGTGACCCTCGTCCAGAGGAGTTCGACGGCAGCGCCGTCCGGCGCTACGGCGACGGCTTCTCTGGCGGCGCGGCCCGGCACCTGAGCCGGCTCACGTGCAGTCGTCCGCCGCCCGGACCGCCTTCTCGAGCGCGGCGCGCGAGGCTTCGAACTGCTCCAGCCGAACCAACAGGTCGTCGCCGATCCGCCGGCCGACCTCGCGCGAGACGTTCGCGCCGACTCGCTTCGCCCAGCGCCGCCCGAGCCAGCCGGCATGCAGCCGCAACAACGTCGCGAGCACGTAGCCGGCCAGGAGCGCGGCGGCCAGCAGCGCGACGGGCGTGGGCACGGGTCCGAGATAGGGAACCTGGACCACGCCGACCGGTACATCGCGGATGACGAAGAGCGACCCGAACCAGAGCGCGGAGAAGATCAGGAGCGCGGTCACCACATACTGGGCGGCGCCGATGACCGGCCACAGCGCGCTCCCGGGCACCCGAAAGCCGGCCGCTTCGGCCACGAGGGATTGGTCGATCGTCTGAGCCAGCCGGTCCTCCAGCGGCGCGGGCGCGGCCAGCGCCGCCAGCGAGCCGCGGAGCGGCGCCGGCACCGAGGGCAGCTTCGACGTCACGAGGTCGCGCAGCGGCTCGACGGCGGGCGCAAGTGAGCCGCGCAGATGCCAGCGTTGGAGAAAGCCGGCCGGGTCGGCTGCGGCCCGCGCGCGCCCGGTGAGCCGGTAGATCCCGCTCGTGAGGTGGCCGAACGGTCCGGCGCCGCGCCGGCGCGCCGCCAGGCGCGTCGCGGCGACGGCTTGCCGCTCGAGACCTGCGATGTCGATGACCGCCAGCGCGCTCTTCGCCACCGACGAGAGTGCGCGCTCCCGGCGCGCCGGCTCGATGAGCGGAGCCGGGGTCCCGCCCAGGACGCCTGCGCCTGCGGCCAGATCGCGCACGGCCTGGCGCGCCTCCGCCCCGACGCGGGCCGCGACCACTCGCTTCGCCTCGACCCCTGACTCGAGCCAGGCACGCAGCTCGCCGATCCCGCCCGCCCCCTCTCGCGCGCGAGTCACGAGGACGTCGACGTCGCCGGCGCCGTCGCGACGCAGCTGC
>JBKPCW010000176.1:0-5966 GCA_046727555.1 Candidatus Dormiibacterota bacterium
GGCTCGGAGATGTGTATAAGAGACAGGTCGGGGACGGCCGCCTTGAGCGTGAGCTTCGGAGACTCGGGCGGATCGCCCTTGCCCGACTCGGCCTTGCCGTCGTGGACGTGCACCCACCACTTGCCGCCGCCGTCGCCACTCAGGTCGAAGGCGATCACGGCGTTGGTGCTGCCGGCCTTCTCCGGGACCAGGTAGTTCGGCATGGCGTCGACGATCGAGTCGGGCGTCATCTGGACTTCGGACATCGGACCCTCCCTGAAAGGTTCATGTGTTCAGTACGTTCGAGTACGGGTGAGTACTCAATCATCTTAGAACCGTCGAGGACAATCTCGGGGTGAGCCTCGACGTCGCCCTGACCGAAGTCGCGGCCGGCGTGTTCGAGCTCCGCCTGCCCATCCCGTTCGAGGATGGGCTCGTCAACGTCTTCCTCTTCGCCGACGGCCACGACGCCGACCTGCTGGACTGCGGCATGAACGCCGAGGACTCGCTCCACGCGATCCAGGCCGCCCTCGAGCACGTCGGCGCAAGGCGCCTGCGGCGGCTCGTGGTCACGCACATCCATCCCGACCACTACGGCGCGGCGGGCGCGCTCGCCGGTCCCGATCGCGCCGACCTGTACATGCACCGCCTCGAGGTGCCGCTCGTGCATCCGCGCTATGTCGAGCTCGAGCACCTGGTCGAGCAGGTGCGGGACTACCTCCTCGTCAACGGCGTACCCGACCAGGAGGCGGACGTGCTCAGCAACTCGCAGCGGGCGTTGAGCCAGGTCGTGAAGACCGCCGACCCCACAGTCCAGCTGGACGGAGCCGAGCGCATCCCGATGGGCACGCACACCTTGCGCGTGGAGTGGACTCCGGGCCACTCGCCCGGGCATGTCTGCCTGTTCGACCTGGAGGCGGGCCTGCTCTTCGCCGGCGACCACATCCTGCCCGAGCTGTCGCCCAACATCGGCCTTCACCCGCAGAGCACCCCGAACCCGCTCGCCGACTACCTGGCCGGCCTGGAGCGCATGGCGAGGCTGGATCCGAGCCTGGTCCTGCCCGCGCACGGCCGTCCTTTCAAGGACGTGGCTTCGCGCGTCGACGCGCTCATCTCCCACCACTCGCGGCGCCTGGCGCAGATCGAGGAGCTGGTCGACGGCGAGGAGAAGAGTGGGTGGCAGGTCGCCCTGGACCTGTGGGGACCGCGCGAGAACCTCTACGAGAAGCGACTCGCGCTGCAGGAAGGGCTCGCCCACCTGCAGGCCCTCGCCGTCGAGGGCCGGGTCGCCAAGCTCGTCAGGCCCGGCTCTGTGCGCTGGCGGTGGTCTTGATGCCGAGGGGCTGCAGCTCGGCCGCGTAGCACCCGACGCCGACCACGCCCGGCCCGGCGTGCGCGCCGACGACCGGACCGAGCGGCTGGATCAGCAGGGTCTCGGCGACCGGCTCGAGCTCGCGCGCCACGCGCTCAGCGTCCGCCTCGGCGTCGCCATGGCCGACGATCACGCACAGGCCCTGGCCGCGGTCCACCTCCCGCGTCAGCTCGACGATGCGGTTCAGCGCGCGGTCGAACGTGCGCACGCGCTCGAGCGGCGTGACCAGACCATCGCGGATGCAAAGCACCGGCTTGACCTGCAGCACGGAGCCGAGCATCGCGCTCGCACGGCCGATGCGGCCGCCCCGACGGAGGAACTCCAGCGTCGCCACCGAGAAATAGGTCTGCACGTGCTCGCGCATCTCGGTGACGCGACGCTCGACCGTCGCCGCATCGGCACCCTGCGCCACGATCGCCGTCGCCGCGAGCGTGATCAACCCGAGCGACATCGACACGAGCTGCGAGTCGACGACGTGGACGCGCTTCGGGTCCGTCATCTCCGCGCCCTGGACCGCGGAGGCGTACGTGCCGCTCAACTTCTCCGAGATGTGGATGGACACGATCTCGTCGTGGTCCCCCAGCAGCGCTCCGTACGCCTCGGCGAACCTCCCCGCGGCCGGCTGCGACGTGGTCGGATGCGTGGTCACGTTCGGCAGGCGGCGGTAGAACTCCGACGGCCGGATCTCGACGCCGTCGAGCAGCGAGCGGCCTTCGAAGTTGAGGGTCAGCGGCACGACGGTGATGCCGCGCGACTTCACCAGCTGCGCGGGCAGGTCGGCCGTGGAGTCGGTGACGATCGCGACCCTCTGCTTCATCGCGAGATCTCGTCGGGATGCGGATCGGTCTCCCGCCTGTTTCGCTTGCCCCGGAAGTAACGCTCCTCCAATGGCTTGAGCGCGATCAGCACGACGCCGACGAGCACCGTCGTGAAGAGGGCGACGGAGTAGTAGCCGAAGCCCACCGCCATGCCGATGGACGCCGTGACCCAGATCGACGCGGCGGTGGTGAGGCCGCGCACCGCCTCACCCTGGCGCAGAATGCTGCCCGCGCCGAGAAAGCCGACGCCGGTCACGATCTGCGCGGCGATGCGCGTCGGGTCGACAGTCTTCCCGAGCTCGGGGATGAGGCCGACCGCGGTGAACATGCACGAACCGGTGCAGATGAGGGCCATCGTCCGCAGACCGGCGGGATGGCCGCGAAACTCACGCTCGGCGCCGAGCAGAAGGCCGAGGATGAGGGCGATGACGACCCGTAACGCGAGCTCGGGCTCGCCGCTCAGGTGCGTGTCGGTCAGCCCCGGCCGGGGCGTCCTCCAGGCGCCGAGCTCCCGGGCTCGTCCTTGGCTCCGGGCTCGTCCGGAAGCTCGGGGAGGTCGAGGCTGTTGACGAAGTCGCGGAACACGGCCAGCCGCTCGTCGTCGACGACCGTCTCCGCCTTTTCCTTGTCGCCTTCCATCTCGTCCGCCTCGGGGATGATCCCGGCGGTCTCCATCACCTCGGAGGCGACGAAGATCGGACACTCGACGCGCACCGCGAGCGCGATGGCGTCGGACGGCCGGGCGTCGAAGTCGAGGTCGCGGCCGTTCTGCTTGACGTACAGGCGCGCGTAGAAGACCTGGTCCGCGAGCCGGGTGACGACGATGCGCTTCACGCTGATGCCGAGGTCGCCAAAGGCGGTCGCCATCAGGTCGTGGGTCAGCGGGCGGCCGAGCGCGTTGCCTGAGATCTTGGTTGCGATGGCCTGCGCCTCGAAGGAGCCGATCCAGATGGGGAGGTAGCGGTCGGCCTCCTTCTCCTTGAGGATCACGAGGTGCTGCGCCGTCGGCATGTGGATGCGGATGCTGTCCACAGACACCTCGATGAGGTTCTTCATCCTCGGGTCCATTCTAGCTTTCGGTCCTCAAGCTTCCTTCTATTTGAACGCGCTTCGCGTCTCCAGAGTCACGGTCGGGCCGTACGTAGAATCCGAACGTGGCGAAGGGCAGGCGCGGGCGGCTGATTCTGATCGACGCCCACAGCCTCATCTATCGGGCTTTTTTCGCCCTGCCGCCGATGAGCACCTCGGACGGCAGGGTGACGAACGCCGTCTACGGCTTCACCTCCATGCTGGCCATCGTCCTGGCCTCCCGCCCCGAGTTCGCCATCGCCGCGTTCGACCTGGGCAAACCGACCTTCCGCTCCCTGGAGTACGAGGAGTACAAGGCCGGCCGGAGGGCCATGCCCGACGACCTTCGGCCGCAGGTCGAGATGGTGCGCGAGGTGCTGGAGGCTTTCTCCATCCCCATCTACGGGGTCGAGGGCTTCGAGGCGGATGACGTGATCGGCACGCTCGCGCGCATCGCCGAGGAGCGGGGGCACGCCGTCACGATCGTCTCCGGCGACCTCGACTGCCTCCAGCTGGTCACCGAGTCGGTGGAGGCGCTGGTGCCGCGGCGCGGCATCACCGACACCTTCGTCTACGGCCCCGACCAGGTCCGGCAGCGGTACGGCTTCGAGCCTCCGCAGCTGATCGACTTCAAGGCCCTCCGCGGGGACACCTCGGACAACATCCCGGGGGTGCCGGGCGTCGGCGACAAGACGGCGGCCAGGCTCGTCCACGACTACATCACCGTCGAAGCCCTGCTCGACCGCGCCGAGGAGCTGCCGGAGGGCCGCCTCAAGACGGCGCTCAAGGCCAACGCCGACAAGGTGCGGCTGGGGAAGCGGATGGTGACGATCGTCCGTGACGTGCCCGTCGAGCTCGAGCTCGAGAGGGCGCGATGGACCCGGTACGACTACGACCGCGCTCGCCGTGTCTTCGACCACCTGGAGTTCCGCCAGCTCCTGAGCCGCTTCCCGCCACCCGACCAGGTCCCCGTGCAGCCCAGCCTCACCTTCGAGCCGGCTCCACAGCCGGCGGGGCTGCGCATCGTCGAGGACCCGGCCGAGGCTGCTTCGCTGCTCGACGGCTCCCAGGACGTCGGTGTGTTCACCTTCAACGAAGGCTCAGGTCGCGGCTGCCGCGTGCTCGGGCTTGGCGTGTCGACGGCGGGCAGGACCTTCTACGTCGCCCGGCCGGAAGCGATGGACGCCGTGGCCGCGACGCTGTCAGGGCGGCCCATCTCGGGCCACGACGCGAAGGAGACCGAGCTTGCCCTGCGCTCGCTCGGCGGCGGCAGGCGCGAGTGGGCGTTCAGCACCTTCCTGGCGGCGTACCTGCTGGGGGCCGGTTCGCGGGACCCACGCCTCGAGGATCTCGCGCGCGAGTTCCTCGGGATGGAGCTCGTCAGCGCGGAGCAGATGCTCGGCACCGGCCGCGCGGCCCGCAAGCCGTCGGCGGTCGAGGACGGCGAGGCCGCCCAGTACTCCGCCCGGCGCGCCGAGGCGATCCTGAACTTGCGGCCTCGGCTCGAGGCCGAGATGCGCAACCTCGGCGTCGACTACCTCTTCCACGAGATCGAGCTGCCGCTCGCCGGCGTGCTCGCCGACATGGAGACGGAGGGCGTGGCCATCGACGTTCCTTACCTCAAGCAGATGCAGGACGAGCTGGGCGCGCAGCTCGCCACCATCGAGTCACGCGTCGAGGAGCTGGCCGGGCAGAAGTTCAACCTCAACGCACCGCAGCAGCTCGCCAAGGTCCTGTTCGAGGACCTGCGCCTGCCGGTCGGCAAGCGCACCAAGACCGGATACTCGACCGACGCCGACACGCTCGAGTCGCTGCGCGAGAAGCACGAGATCGTCCCCGAGATCCTCGAGCACCGCCAGCTCTCGAAGTTGAAGTCGACGTACGTTGACGCGCTGCCCCAGCTGGTCGACCCGCTCAGCGGCCGCGTGCACACGTCGTTCGGCCAGGCGAGCACCGCGACCGGGCGCCTCGCGTCCTCGAACCCGAACCTGATGAACATCCCGATCCGCACCGAGCTCGGGCAGCGGATCCGCCGAGCTTTCAAGGCCGGCCGGCCCGACCACGTGATGGTCTCCGCCGACTATTCCCAGATCGAGCTGCGCATCGCCGCGCATCTGAGCGGCGACCCCAACCTCCTCGGCGCGTTCGGGGCGGGCCAGGACATCCACACGGCGACGGCGGCCGCCGTGTTCAAGGTCCCGTTCGAGGCGGTCACGCCGGACCAGCGCCGGCTGGCGAAGGTCGCCAACTTCGGCTCCATCTACGGGCAGGGCGAGTACGGGCTCTCGCAGCAGCTCGCGATCACCG
Source organism: Candidatus Dormiibacterota bacterium (assembly GCA_046727555.1). Lineage (GTDB taxonomy): Bacteria > Chloroflexota > Dormibacteria > Dormibacterales > Dormibacteraceae > 40CM-4-65-16. Next base: position 5,545 of record JBKPCW010000176.1, read on the forward strand.
GCGACGTGGCGCGCGAGTTTCTCGGCCAGTACTGGTCGACCTACTCGCGGCTGCGCGAGTACCTGGACGAGGTCAGGCGCAAGGCTCGCGAGGAGGGCTTCGTCGTCAGCGCCACGGGCCGGCGGCGCGCGATCCCCGACCTGCGCTCGCCGAACTACCAGCTGCGCAGCGCGGCCGAGCGCATGGCGATCAATTTCCCGATGCAGTCGCTGGCCGCGGACATCATCAAGATCGCGATGGTCCGGCTGCACCGCGAGATCGAGGCCGACCAGATCGAGGGTCGCATGCTGCTGCAGGTGCACGACGAGCTGCTCTTCGAGGTGCCGCGCGCCGAGGTCGACCAGTTCGCGGAACGAGTGCCGCGGGTGATGACCGGCGCGTACGAGCTCGAGACGGGGATCGAGGTCGAGATGAAGGTCGGG
>JBKPCW010000177.1:0-4061 GCA_046727555.1 Candidatus Dormiibacterota bacterium
GCTCAGCCTGGGCGTGGTGCTCAGCCTGTTCGCCCTGGCCGCCGCGCCGGTCGCTGCGGGCGCCGGCTCGCACCTCAGCGGTGGTGGCACTGCAACGATCTCTCAAGTTGCATTCAACGTGACCATTGAGAGCGGCGGAGCGGCGTCAGGCAGCTTCAACTGCCTGATGGCGGGGCGCTCAGCCTTCGTGCTCGGGGCATTCCGGCTGGATCACTTGATGAAAGTGGAGGCGCACCCGACAGCTGCCAGCGTGACTGACACCACGGTCTCGTTCACGGGCCCGGGGTTGCTGATCATGGATGGCAACACTAAGGTGGCGGTCCGCATCGAGGTCTGGGCAAACGCCGCGACGCAAGAATTCCAGCTCACCGTTGTTGATGTCGGGGCAATGCCGATCGAGCACATGCTGACCGGCCATTTCCAGCTCAGCTGAGTCGCCTCGACGCTGGGGGCCGCCCAAAGCGGCCCCCGGCAACCGGACAGCTGTCCCGCCGCCAGTTCCTCGTGCGTGCCGGCATGGGTGCGGCAACCCTGTTGATACAGCCTGTGTCCCTCTCGGGATTTTTCCGCGAGGTCACGCATTCAGCCGACAGCATCGTCGTGCGTTGGAACCAAGCTGCGCTGCAGGGCGTGCGCGATTCGAGGCTGGGGCCGCCGATGGTCGCGCGCGCGCTGGCCATCGTCCATACCGCCGCCTTCGACGCATGGACGGCATACGAGGAGCGTGCGGTTGGGACTCGACTCGGGGCATCGCTTCGGCGCCCGCCTCATGAGCGGACCCTCGCCAACAAGAAGATCGCCATCAGCTATGCCGCCTACCGCGCGGCGATAGATCTCTTCCCGGGCAGCACGTCCACGGTCTTCGACCCGCTCATGCAGAGCCTGGGCCTTGATCCACAAAACAAGAGCACCGGTCTCGACACACCGGCTGGGGTTGGAAACGTTGCCGCTGCGGCAGTTCTTCAATTCCGGCATGCCGATGGGGCGAACCAGCTCGGCGGCTACACCGATTACACGGGCTTTAAGTCTCCTAACGACCCGATGGATATAAGGTTCCCGTTCGACCCGCGGACCGTGCACGACCCCAACGCCTGGCAGCAACTTCGTTATGTCGACAAATATGGAAACTTGGTGACGCCGAACTTCGTCGGCGCTCAATGGCAAGATGTTGTGCCCTTTGCGCTTTCGTCTGCGTCGCAGTTGCGATCAGTCAATGGACCGGCCAAGTTTGGCTCGACCGAATATGTGGCGCAGGCCCAGGCATTGCTCGCGCTCAGTGCCGGTCTGACGGACGAACACAAGATGATCGCCGAATACTGGGCTGACGGACCTAACTCCGAACTGCCACCCGGTCACTGGGATCTGTTTGCGCAGCTCATCGCGCGGCGTGACCACCACGGTGCCGGCGACCACGGGGTAGACGCCGACGTCAAACTATTCTTCGCCCTCACCAACGCAATCTTCGACGCGAGCATCTGCTGCTGGGATGGCAAGCGAGCGTTTGCGTCCGTCCGCCCAATCACCGCGCTGCGCTACCTCTTCCAGGGACAGCAGGTGCTCGCCTGGGCCGGCCCCTATCGCGGGACTCGGCTGATCTCGGGCGAGGACTGGTTCCCCTATCAACCCACAACGTTCCCGACGCCGCCGTTTCCTGAGTACAGTTCGGGGCACAGCACCTTCAGCGCCGCGGGCGCCGAGATCCTGAGACTGTTTACGAAAAGCGACCGGTTCGGTGCCTCGGTTACCTTGCCGGTGGGAAGCTCAAGGACTGAGCCTGGAGCGGTTCCTGCACACGACCTGACCCTGAGCTGGGCGACCTTCAGCCAGGCGGCGGACCAGGCCGGCATGTCACGACGGTATGGGGGAATCCACTTCGAGCAGGGAGACCTGGATGGTCGGCGTGCCGGGCGTCAGGTCGCCCAGATCGCCTGGGACAAGGCGCAGAGCTACTTCAGTGGCGAGCCTGCACCGCATACAAGGTAGGCGGGGCTACGCCCGCAGGGCATGCACGGTTGGTATCAACCTAGAAGAAGTTGGAGCGGGGCTCGCAGGAGCGCGGCGGATGGTGGAATGAGGTCAGATAGAAATCCGGCTACCGAGGATTTCGATCAGGTTCAAGCTGCGGTTTCTCGCAGCGTCCGCTCAACGACCTTCGGCAATGCACGCCACCCCCATACGTGGTGGACTGCACCGACATAGAAGTCACGGTAGTTTGAGACAAGGCCCTCGGCACCAAGCGTCGTGTCGCTGTTGCCGAGGATTTGCGCTCCGACCTTTGTGAAGGCTTCGATCCGGGTTAGTCCTTGAGCCAGAACCCGCCGGCCAACAAGGTCGGACTCTTGAGGCGGAGTTGATCCACGCCAATCGATTACACCGGCGACGAGCGTCTTCAGCGAGCCCGAGCCAGAGGTCTTGAGTTCTGTCACCTGGAGACATCCAAAAGTACCGTCAGACAGGGGAACCGCCCAGAAGTCGCCGATCGTCAGGTCGCGCGAAGATCGAGGGCTCAGAGGGTACGTCCGCTCCGGCATGTCGCCCACCCTACACCGCTGTTTCCAAGCCGCCACTCCCTTCGACATTCAAGGGGGTCTGCGACCCAGCCAATGGTTCCGTAAGGTGGAGTAGCGAATGGACGTCGTAGCGTGGCTATTGGATTCCGACCCGGCGATCCGCTGGCAGGTGATGCGTGACCTTACTGACGCGCCCGCCGGCGAAGTCGCCACGGAGCGTGCACGCGTCGCGAAGGAGGGCTGGGGCGCGCGGCTACTCGCCGCTCAGCGGCCCGACGGCCACTGGGACAAGACCATTCCCCCGAGACTCACGTCGCCTCAGGCGATCAACTGGTGGAAATCACTACCGCCCCAGAGCCAGGGCACCTTGTTTCCAGAATGGACCTCCACCGCCTGGAGCTTGATGCTGCTGCGGAACTTCGGTCTTGACCCTGCCAGCGCGGGAGCGCGCCACGCTGTGCGCCTGGTCCGCGAGCACGTCAGATGGGAGCACGACGGCGAGCCCTTCTTCGCTGGCGAGGTGGAACCGTGCATCAACGGCAAGGTCGTTGCGCTGGGAGCCTACTTCGGCGAGGACGTCCAGGCAATCGTGGACCGGCTCCTCGCTGAGCAGATGAGCGACGGAGGCTGGAACTGCGAGCAGGAGAACGGATCGACACGCGGGTCATTCCATACAACGATCGACGTGCTGGATGGCCTGCTGGAATACGAGCGAGCCACGGGAGGCCCGGCGGAGGTGAGCGCCTCCCGGCTCCGCGGCCAGGAGTACCTCCTCGAGCGGCGGATGTTTCGCAGGCTGTCGACAGGTGAGGTGATCGACCCGGCCTGGACGCGGTTCTCCTACCCGACCTATTGGCACTACGACGTGCTCCGCGGTCTCGACTACCTGCGCGCGGCCGGCGCCGTTCCGGGTGAGCGGGAGGCCGAGGCGATCGAACTGGTCGAGTCCAGGCGCGACGCGAATGGCCGCTGGCCCCTCGAGAATATCCATCCTGGCCGGGTGCACTTTGCGCTGGACGAGGGCGAAGGCAGACCAAGCCGGTGGAACACGCTCCGGGCAATGCGGGTGCTCAGGTGGTACCAGCAGACCCCACGATCGGCTTCTTCTGGAGCCAGTTCCGGGACTCGGTCAGGCTAGGCCGAGCCTGCTTTCAACTTCCGTGGATCCTGATCGGCCACCGATCACGGCCGGCAGGTTCGATCGCCGGCCGATCTGAGACCTGTCCATCATGCGGGTGCTGCGCGCAGCAGCTCGAGGATCTCATCGCCGTACTTGCGGAGTTTTGACTCTCCCACTCCCGACACCCGCAACAGCTCGGCCAGGCTCGACGGTCTTGCCGACGCGATGGCCGCGAGCGTCGCGTCGTGGAACACCACGTAGGCGGGTACGCCGGCGGCGCGTGCGGTCTCGAGCCTCCAGCGTCGCAATCGATCGAGCGTCTCCACAGGGACATCGCCAGACCGGATTGTCGTCAGCTCAGCCGGCAGCGTGAGCGATGGGGTGGTCTTCCCGGCCAGCGCATCTAGCCCGGCGGAGGTGATCTCCACCAC
>JBKPCW010000178.1:0-6627 GCA_046727555.1 Candidatus Dormiibacterota bacterium
TGCTCGATGCCCGGAGGTGCGGGATAGCCGTAGGCGTAGAAGGCCGCCTCGCGAACGTGGACGTCGCCGGGCCACCAGCCGAAGCAGATCTGCTCGGCGTCGCCGCCGACTCGCCGCAGCAGACCGGCGCCCTGCGGAGGCTCGACGTCGCGACCGGAATACCGTGTCAGCGCGAGGTCGAACGTGCCCCAGAAGAAGTGCACCGGCGTCGTCCTGCCGCGGAAGCGCGCGCGATGCTCTTTCATGACGATGTCGACCATGGCGAGGACGCGAAAGAAACGCGACGCGTGGTCACCGACGTACGTCTCGTGGACATGGTCGTCGGGAAACGGGATCGGGTCGTCGACCTCCTGCGGCATGGGCGTGACCGACACCTCCACGCCGAGCCGCTCGAGCATCCGCATCACGTCGCGGTAGAAGCCCGCGACGTCTCCTCCAAGCGGCCGGCGGTCGACCGCTCCGTCGCTCGCGCGCAGCACGAGCTCGTGGCCGATCAGGTCGAACTCGGCATCGAAGGTGCGGAGCCCGACGGGGAGCGGGGAGGTGGTGAGGCCGCGCCCGGTGACGTAGAAGGTGACGTGCCCCCACTGCGGCTCAGGAGGGCTGAGCGCGAGGCGGAGCTTGCCCACGACCTGCATGTACATGTGCAGGGTGTCCCGCGTGGCGCGCCACTCCTCGTAGGGAAGCGCGGGCCACTCGGGCAGCGTGCGCGCCGGCCTATGTCCTCTGCGCGCCCGCGAGCTGGCCGTCCTTTGGGGCGCCCTGGGACTTGACGCCGGTGACCTCGAGGATCTGGGCCTCGTCGAGCGAATCGTTCTTGAGCAGGGACTGCGCAAGAGCGTCGAGCTGCGCCCGGTGCTCGCCCAGCAGCCTCTCCGCGTCGGCGAGGCACTCTTCCGAGATCCGGCGCACCTCGTCGTCGATGAGCCCCGCCGTCGCCTCGCTGTACGGCCGCTGCTGGAAGGCGCTGCCGTCGGCCTCTCCGTAGTTCAGCGGCCCGACCTTCGGGCTCATCCCCCAGCGGACCACCATCTGCTGGGCGATCCGGGTCACCTGCAGGAGGTCGTTCTCGGCCCCGGTCGTGACGAGGCCGTAGATCAGCTTCTCGGCCGCCCGGCCTCCGAGCGCGCCGACCATCCGCGCCCGCAGGTAGTCCTCTCCGTAGTTGAAGCGGTCGTCGATCGGGCTTTGCAGCGTCACGCCGAGCGCCTGCCCTCGGGGGATGATCGTCACCTTCTTGACCGGGTCGGCTCCCGCCACCAGCAGCCCGAGAAGCGCGTGCCCCGACTCGTGGTACGCGATTCGCTCCCGGTCGAGGTCGCTGAGCATGATCTTGCGCTCCGTCCCGAGGAGGGTCCTCTCGATCGCGTTCGCGAAGTCCTCCTTGCCCACCGCCGGGGCCCCGCGCCGGGCCGCCGCCAGCGCCGCCTCGTTGACCAGGTTGCGAAGGTCGGCGCCCACGAACCCCGGTGTCTGGCCGGCGATGTCATCAAGGTCGACGTCGGGCGCCAGCGGCACGTTCTTGGCGTGGATGCGGAGGATCGCCGCCCGTCCGCGCCGGTCCGGCGCCTGCACGGTGACCCGGCGGTCGAAGCGTCCCGGCCGGAGCAGCGCCTGGTCGAGGACGTCGGCGGGGTTGGTCGCCGCCAGGACGATCACGCCCTCCCGCGAGTCGAAGCCGTCCATCTCGGTCAGGATCTGGTTGAGCGTCTGCTCCTGCTCATCGTTGCCCCCGATGCGTACGGCGGCGCTGCGGCTGCGGCCGATGGCGTCGAGCTCGTCGATGAAGATGATGGCCGGCGCGGCCGCGCGCGCCTTGGCGAACAGGTCGCGGACGCGGGCGGCGCCCACGCCGACGATCGCCTCGATGAACTCCGAGGCGGAGATGCTGAAGAAGGGCACGCCCGCTTCGCCAGCCACCGCGCGGGCGAGGAGCGTCTTGCCGGTGCCAGGCGCGCCGATGAGCAGCACGCCTTTGGGTACGCTGCCGCCGAGACGCTGGTACTTCTGCGGTTCGCGGAGGAAGTCGACGACCTCCTGTAGCTCGGCCTTGACTTCGTCGATGCCCGCGACGTCGGCGAAGGTCACCGACGGCCGCTCGGCGTCGTAGAGGCGCGCCCGGCTCTGGCCGAAGCTACCCAGGATGCCGCCCGCGCCCGCGGAGGCCGCACGCCGCGACAGGTACAGGAAGCCCAGGACCAGCAGGATGGTCGGCCCGAAGCTGAAGAGCAGCGTCTGCCAGAGCGGGGCCGACGCGTTCGGATCGTTGGCGTTGATGGTCACGCTGTGCATGAGCAGGAGCGACTGCAGGTCGTCCGTCGCGAATGCGGGCCGCTGGGTCTGGAACCTCGTCGACCTGGTGCCGGTGGCATCGCTGATCTGGGTCTTGGTGATGCCAGTGATCGCCTCGCCGGTGCTCGTGATGCTCGTCACATTGCCGGCGTTGACCTGGTCGAGGAAGGAGTTGTACGAGATGGTCAGCGTCGGAGGTTGTGCAGCCGACTCGATGACGTTGGTGATGATGATGTTGAGCGCGAAGAGGATCGCGAGCACGATCCAGAAGCGCAGCGAGCGCATCGGCGCGAACGGTGCGGGCTTCTTTGGCGCGCCGGACGGCTGTGGTCGCGAGGGTGCAGGCGGCGGGCTCTGCGCCATCGACTGATCCTAGTCGCTCCCGTCGAGCCGCGCCCGCCGCGCTTACAATCCGCGCATGACGAGCGTCGGCGACTCGTTCGGGTGGGCTTTCCGCGACCCGAACTGGGCCGGCAAGCTCCTGGTCCAGGGCCTGATCGTCATCATCCCGATCGTCGGCTGGATCGCCATGACGGGCTGGCTGATGCTGGCCTACGAGAACGCCCGCGCCGGGCGCAACGAGCTGCCGCCGGCGGGCTTCCATCTCGAAAAGGGAATCGGCATCTTCCTGGTCTTCCTGGTCTACTCGCTGGTCCTAAGCATCCCGTCGCTCATCCTTTACGCGGTCGGCGGCATCACCGCCGCCAACACCGGCGACCACGGCATGGCCTACGGCTCGCCCTTGTTCAGCCTCGCCGGGTTCCTGGGATTCGTCGCGAGCCTGTTCCTGCGGTTCTTGATCCCGTCTTTGATCGTGCACACCTCCGCCCGAGGTTTCTCGGGCGGGATGGACGTGGCCTCCGTGTGGCGCATGGCCACGCTGAACGTCACCAACAGCATCGTCGCCGGCATGGTGATCTTCGTCGCGAGCGTGATCGGCGGGCTGGGGTTCGTCTGCTGCATCGGGTTCATCTTCACAATCCCGTACGAGAACACCATCACGGCGGGCGCCGCCGCCTGGTTCGAGAAGGCTCAGAGCGCACCCGCCGCGGCGTAGCCGTGGTGTCAAGTCAGAACACGTCTCCGCTTGACGTGCGGTCCGATCGCTGCTATTACGCGACCAGCCTGCCGGTCTGATCCGGCGATTTCAGTGGAGGTTGGTCCATGCGCAAGTTCGCCCTGTCCTCGCTTCTGACGCTCGCGATGCTCGTGCTCTCGGCCCTCACCGTGCTGGCCGACAGCACGGGGCCTGGCGTCTAGTCGATCCCTGGTCGCCGGCCTGGCTTGACTGACAAGTGCCGATGGGGGCGCTGATATAAACTCGCCCCCATAGGCACGAACCAGGCCAGGCCTCGCGGGCGGGTTCCTGGCGTCGACGTCGACCACCAACGGATTCGCCGGGCGCGCCTGGCCGCGGGCCTGAGTCTCGCCCAGGTGGGAGCGTCCGACATGACGCGCCAGGCGGTCTACCTCATCGAGACCGGCAAGGTAAGGCCCTCGTCACGCACCCTGGAGGCGATCGCCGTGCGGCTGGGTAGGCCGGCGGCCTACTTCCTCGCCGGAGCCGCGAAGGCCGACGGGACACGTTCGAGCGCCGCGGTCGAAGAGCTGCAGGCGTTCTGCCTCCAGCAGAAGTTCGACGCGGCCGTGAGCGCCGGGCTCGGCATGCTGGAAGGTGACGTCGATCCGACGGCGGAGGCGTGGATCCGGTTGTACGTCGGCCAGGCGCTCGTCCGCTCCTCGCGCCCCGACCAAGGGCTCGAGCACCTGCATCGCGCCCAGGCGCTGCTGGCCGGCCATCCCGACCCGTGGCTCGCGGTCGAGTGCGCCGACTGGGAGGCGGCAGCCCTCTATCTGAAGGAGGACCGGCGGGCGCTCTCCGTCGCCGAGCATGCGTTGAAGCTGTGCAGGGCGACCAGGCCGGCGATGCCGGGCACGGAGGCCCGGATCCTCGAGCACATCGCCACCATCCACGTGAAGAACCACACCTACGACCAGGCGATCGCTTTTTACGAGCAGGCGCTGGCGGCGGCGGAGGCCGTCCGCGACCTGAGCCGCCTCGGCCGGACCTACCACGGGCTGAGCATCGCCTACCAGGAGCGAGGCGACCTGGCGAGGGCGGTCGAGTTCACCCATCGGGCGCTGGCCCTGTACGCGCTCGAGCACGACAAAGCTTTGCTCGGGAGGGGCGAGAACGAGCTTGGCCTGCTCCTCATGAGACAGGGCCAGATGGCCCGCGCGGAGGAGACGCTGCTGACGGCGCTCAGGCACTTCGAGGAGGCGGGCGCTGAACGGGCGAAGAGCCACGTCCTCCTCAGCCTTGCCGAGCTGCAGCTCAAGACCTCGCGGTTCGAAGAAGCCGTCGCCACCGTCAGGTCGGCGCTCGACCTGGCGACGCGGCTCGACGAGCGGCTCGCCATCGGCGCGGCCCACGTGCTGCTCGGCCGGCTGTACGAGAGCACCGAGAGACGCCGCCTCGCCGACCGGGAGTTCGCCGCAGCGATCGACCTTTACGCGGGCGAGGACCTGAGGGAGCGATTGGCCGAGAGCCATGCGGCCTACGCGCAGGTCCTGGAGGCGCGCGGCCAGGAGAGGGCGGCCGGCCGGCACTGGAAGGAGGCGGCGAGCGTCGCGCTCCGGCCCCAGGCAGGAGCGCGGGCGGTCTGACGCGGCCGTCAAGTCACCTGGCTTGACAATCCCGGAAGTTACTTGACAATGTGAGCACTCGCTCTTTCAGCGGGACGCCCGGGAGGTCGGCCCGGCCAGGCCTGGAGGTGGCAGATGAAACGGTGGCGCTGGTTCACGGTTCCCATCGGGCTTTTGCTGGGGGTGGTGCCCCTGGCGGTCGCACCCCTTGTGGTCCAGGCCGCCCCGGGGGACCTGCTGAGGTCGATCGACATCACGCCTGCGCCGGCCTGCGACGGCTTCGACGTCCACGTCACGCTCTCGGTCGGGGTCGCCTTCGACGGCAAGGAGTTGCTTGTCTCCTGCACCAACACGAACGCCGCCCAGAACGAGGTGATCACACGGGTCGACCCGAGCACCGGCGCCAACCTCGGCACGTACACGGTGTCGGGCATGGTGCCCGGCGAGGGCATCGGCGCGATGTCCTGGGACGCGGACGCAAACCAGCTGTGGGTCGGGACCGCCAACGTGTCGCCGAGCAAGATCTACAGCGTCATCCTCGACAAGACCCTCGGCACGGGCGTGGCCACGTTCCGCTTCGCGCACACGCTGGGAGGCCTGGACATCGTCGACGGGCTCGCCTACGACGGCACGGACAAGACGCTCTGGATGAGCCCCGACGTCGCGGACACGATCTACCACTACACCCAGGCCGGCGTGCTCCTCGGTTCGCACAGCGGGCTGCTGGCCGACCTCAACTGTCCGTCGCCCGGCGGCAACTCGGGCATTGCCGTTGCGAGCGCCACGCGCCTGTACCTCTCCAACAACGGCTGCTCCCAGATCTACACGACGGACAAGTCCTTCAGCTCCTTCGCCCTCTTCGCCACCACGAACACACGGCTCGAGGACATGGAGTGCGACAACGTCGACTTCGCGCCCCTGGGCGCGCTGTGGAGCAAGGATGCCTACGACAACACGCTGCGGGCCTTTGAGGTCCCGGCCGACCAGTGCGCGCCTGGCGGCGACCCGGCGATCAAGCCCACCGGGGCGTCCCTCTCCGGCACAGAGGGCAGCTCGACCAGCGGCGCAGTCGCCACGTTCACGGACCCTGACGCTTCGTCGACCGCCGCGGAGTACACGGCGACCATCGACTGGGGCGACGCCACCACCTCGGCGGGGGTCGTCACCGGCCCCGTCGGCGGACCGTTCACCGTCAACGGAAGCCACGTCTACCAGGAGGAAGGCTCGTACGCGATCAAGGTGACGATCAACGACGTCGACAACCCTGGCAACACCGCCTCGGTCGCCTCGACGGCCACCATCGGAGACGCCGCGTTGACAGCGGCCTGCGCCGCTCCGGCGGCGGTACCGATGAGCTTCAACGGAGCCACCGCGGCGCTCATCGACGCCAACTCGTTCAGCACCACGGCCGACTTCACTGCCACCATCACCTGGGGCGACGGCGGCAGCTCGGGCGGGACGGTCAACGGGCCGATGGGCGGCCCGTACGCCGTCAGCGGCAGCCACACCTACGCGGCGCCGGGTCCTTTCACCATCACCACCACGATCAATGACGACGGCGGCTCGACCGCCGTGGCCTCCTGCCACGTCACGGTCTTCGCCGTCACCGCGGGCGGCAACTTCGTCATCGGCGACGGCAACGCCGCCACCGGCACCAGCGTCACCTTCTGGGGCGCGCAGTGGAGCAAG
>JBKPCW010000179.1:0-7553 GCA_046727555.1 Candidatus Dormiibacterota bacterium
CCCGTTGGCGTACGGCCACGCCGGCGCGATCAATACGTTCTTAGGCACCAGGTGGACAGTATCGGCCAGGTCGACGCCCGATCTCATCGGCTCCGGACGCCGATGCGTGCGTTACGGGGCCCGTCTCGCCGTCGTCGCGCAGCGACTCCAGCAGCCGGCGCATCTCGCCCGGCTTGCGCGGCAGGTAGCCGAGAAACTGAAAGCCGGGGCCGCCGTAGCCCGCGATCGACAGCGCGGCGGTGACGGAGCTCGGCCCCGGGATCGGCACCACGGTGTGGCCCGCGGCCCACGCGGCGGTCACCAGCGACTGCCCCGGGTCGGAGAGGGTGGGCGTGCCGGCGTCGCTGACCAGGGCGACGTCGCCCTCCTCCAGCGCCGACATCACGCGCGGCAGCCCCCTGCGCTCGACGGGCGCGCGGTAGCTGAACAGCGGCTTGCGGATGCCGTGGCGCGCGAGCAGGCGCGACGTGACGCGTGTGTCCTCGGCCGCGATCGCCGACACCTCGCCGAGCACGCGCACCGCCCTGGCGCTCAGGTCTTCGAGATTGCCGATCGGCGTCGCGACCACGTAGAGCTTGCTCAAGCTCCTTCGAGCCACTCGCCCACGCGGTCAGGCACCTCCGCGCCCGGACCGACGAAACGGGAGGCCGGCGGGAGCACGTCGAGGAACGTCCGGCCGTAGTCGCGGCCCAGGATCCGGTTGTCGAGAATGACCACAGCGCCGCGGTCGGACGAGCGGCGGATCAGGCGGCCGAAACCCTGCTTCAGTCGCAGCGCGGCCTGCGGCAGCGCGAGCTGGGTGAACGGGTCGCGCACCTGCTCTGCGCGGGCGGCGTACACGGGATCGGTCGGCACCGGGAAGGGCAGCCTGACGACGATGACGCAGCTCAATCTCTCGCCCGGGATGTCGATGCCCTCCCAGAACGTCGACGTCCCGAGCAGGAGCGGCCGGTCCGCCTCCTCGAAAGTCTTGAGCAGCTGGCGCCGCTGCCCGTCGATGCCCTGGCCGAGGATCAGCACCTCGTCGAGGTCCACCCGCTGCTTCAGCGCCGCGTGCACGTCGCGCAGCTGGCGGTGGGATGTGAAGAGGGCGAGCGTGCGGCCGCCTGCGCGGCGCGCGACGGCCGCGATCAGCTCCTCCACCGCCGGGTCGAACATCTCGTCCTCGGGCAGGGGTACGTCAGCCGGCAGGCAGACGAGCGCCTGGCGGTAGTAGTCGAACGGCGAGGGCAGGATCATGTCCTCGATCTCGGGTCCGAGCCCGACCCGCGAGGCGAAGTAGTCGAACGTGCCCCCGACCGCCAGCGTCGCCGACGTGAACACGGTCGACCGCCGCTCGGCGTAGACGCGGTCGCGCAGCAGCCATCCCACGTTGATGGGCGCGGCGCGCAGGAGGAGGTTCTCGGCGCGCGAGACCTGGCTGAACCAGTAGACGCGGTTGGCGTCGGGCTCGAGCAGCGCCTCATGCAGGACGCCGAGCGCCGCCTCGAGACGGCTCCGGATCATCTCGAGCTCGCGGATGCCCTGGTCGGGCTCCTCGCCCCCGAGCCACTCGCGCACGCCGCCGACCGCCTTGCGAAGCGACATGTCGAGCGCCGCCAGCGACGTGACCGTGTTCTCGCCGGCGAGACGGATGTCCTCCCAGCCGCGGTCCTCGCGCAAGGCGGGCGTGAGCCGCAGCGACTCCTCGCGCCGATCGGCCTCGCCCAGGCGCGCGGCGACCCAGCCGTCGGCGATGCGGAACAGCTCGCGGACGCGTTCGGTGGCCGTCAGCGCCTGCGGGCCCGCTTCGGCGAAAGCGTCGCCCGAGGCCCCGAGGTGCGGCTGGCGGCGGAGATCCTCGAGAAGGACCGCCACCCGCTCCAGGAGCGCGATCACGCCCGGCCCGTCGACCTCCTGGCGAAGCCCCCGAGTCGCCGCCTCCTCCAGGTGGTGCGCCTCGTCGATGACGAGGTGATCGAACTCGGGCAGCAACCCACCGCCGACCTCCGCGTCCGCGAGCAGGAGAGCGTGATTGATGACGACGAGGTCGGCCGTCTCCGCCTCGGCGCGCGCGCGGTGAACGTAGCAGTCCTCCTTGGTGCAGTGGATGCCGACGCAGTCGAGCGGGTCGCTGGCGACGCGCGTCCACCAAACCTCCTCTCTCCCGTACAACCTGAGCTCGGAGCGGTCGCCGCTCTCGGTGGTGTGCAGCCAGGTGAGGAGCTTGAGCTTGAACATCAGCTCCTCGGCGTCGTGGCACGGCTCGACCAGGTAGCGGCGCCAGCGGCGCAAGGAGATGTAGTTCGAGCGCCCCTTGAGCAGGCACGCTTTGAAGTCCCAGGGCAGCCACTCGCGTAGACCGGGGAGGTCCTTGCCCATGAGCTGTTCCTGCAGCGTGTGCGTGTTGGTCGAGACGACCACGCGCTGCCGGTGACCGACCGCTCGCGCGATCGAGGGCACGAGGTAGGCGAGGCTCTTGCCGGTCCCGGTGCCGGCCTCGACCACGAGCATCCCCCCTCTCGCCTGGATCTGGGCCACGGCGAGCAGCATCTGCATCTGCGACTCGCGGTGCTCATAGCCCGGAAGCAGCGAGGCCAGCGGCCCCTCCGGTCCGAGCAGGCCGGCCAGCGCGGCGGGGTCGTCGGGCGGCCGTTCGGCCCGTGGCCCCCGACCGGCCGGCTCCAGGCGCTCGGCGGTCGCCGGCTCGGGGTTCGGGTTCGACGCGGTCAGCGCGTCGGCGAAGAACCTTGCCGCTGGCCAGGTATAGGGCGCGACCAATGCCAGCATCGACTCCTTCAGGCCTTCGTCGAGCGCGATCGCCTCCTCACGCAGCCGGAGAAGGAGCTGGCGCGTGGCGTCGGCGTCGTCGAGGGCGCGATGCGGCCGCGGCTGGCTGAACCCCATCTCGCTCGCGAGCAATGGAAGGCTGTGGCTCCCTGCCGCCGGCAGGAGGATGCGCGCGATGTCCAGGGTGTCGAGGATCTGTTGCTCCGGGTCCCATAACCCCGCCGCCTCCAGGAACTCGACGTCGAGGCGCGCCCCGTGGCCGACGGGCTGCCGGCCGCGGACGAAGTCGGCGAGCTGCTTGAGCGCCTGCTCCGGCCTGGAGGCCCCGCGAAGCTCCTCCGGTTTGATCCCGGTGAGGCGCAGGACCGTGTCCGGGACCGCCCGGCCGGGATCGACCAGCTGCTCCAGCGTCGACGTTATCTGGTCTGCAGTGAAGGCCACGGCGCCGATCTCGATGACTCGGTCTCGGGCCGGGTCGAGACCCGTGGTCTCGAGGTCCAGGGCGACGTACTCCGGCAAGGTGCCTCTCGATTCTAGTAAGCGCCGGAATACCCGGCCCTGAAATGTAATATGTCCGGCCGATGGTAACCGGGACGATCGAGGCTCCCAAACGCCTCGAGGACCTGCACATCCGGCGTGACCTGGTCGCCAGCCTGCTGCTGCGGACCCTCGCCTTTGCCGACCAGCTGACCGGCGCGGCCCTGGAGCAGCGCCTCGGGCTGCCCTGGGAGACCTTCGAGCCCCTCATCAACGAGTTCGAGAAGAACCAGCTCGTCGACGAGCGCGGCGTCTCCACCGACCCGGGCCTCGAGGGCCGCCCCTTCCGCGTCAAGGCCAACTTCGCCATCTCCGCGGCCGGCCGGCAGCGGGCGGCGGAGATGTCGTCGGTGCAGACCAGGTACCTCGGCCCGTGCCCCATCAGCTTCGAGGACTACCTCGACCTGATCCGCTCCCAGGTCACGGGCAAGTCCCCGGTCACCGACGCCCAGCTGAAGAAGGCCCTTGGCGAGCTCGAGCTCGAGCAGCACGTGATCGACCAGATCGGCGGCGCCATGGTCTCCCGCGCCTCGCTCTTCATCTTCGGCGCCCCCGGCAACGGCAAGAGCACGATCACCGAGCGCATGGCGCTCCTGATGGGCGCGGCGATCGAGATTCCCCACGCGGTTGCGATCGGCGACGAGATCGTCCGCGTCATCGACCCCGTCTATCACAAGCGCGCCGACACGGACCAGCAGCCGATTGACCGGCGCCTGGTCAAGGTCGAGCGCCCGGTCGTAACCGCCGGTGGCGAGCTCAAGCTCCAGCAGCTCGACCTCACCTACGACGCTCAGAACCGCTACTACGAGGCGCCACTGCAGTGGAAGGCGAACGCCGGTGTGCTGGTCATCGACGACTTCGGCCGGCAGGAGGTGCCGCCGATGCGGCTCCTGAACCGCTTCATCGTGCCGATGGAGAAGAAGATCGACTACATCGACCTGTCGGCCTCGGGCCGCAAGATCGAGCTCCCGTTCGTCTGCCAGGTCGTGTTCTCGACCAACCTCTCGCCCACCGAGCTGGTCGACGAGGCCTTCCTGCGCCGCATGGCCTACAAGATCGGGGTCGGCAACCCGTCACCCGAAGCCTTCGGGCGGATCCTCCGGTTCGAGTGCGACCGCCAGGGCGTGCCTTTTGATGAGAAGGCGGTCGGCTACCTGCTCAACAACCTCTACGGCAAGAAGCCGCTGCGCGGCTCGCACCCGCGGGCGCTGGTGGCACGCCTGGTCGACCTGGCGAACTACCGCCAGCAGCCGCCGCGGTTGACGCCGCAAACGCTGAAGGAGGCGTTCGACGCCTGCTTCAACCCCGCGCTCGGAAGCCTGGTCGAGGACGACTGGGCGCGCCCCGCAATCGGCTGACAACCCGGATCGTCCGGACTATCCGTCGGTGGGCACGGACCTGGTCACTCCCTCCAGGCGTTTTCGCCAGCCATCCAGGTCGCTGTAGCGACCGCGCTTGTCCGGCGGCAGCAGCTCGGAGATCGCGAGCATGATCGCGTCGGCCGCGTCCTCGTGCGTGACGCGCTCACCGCTCGGCCGGCGCTGCAGGACGAGGAAGGGTTTGCCGAACCGCACCGTCACCGGCACTCGTCGCGGCCAGATCTTCCCTTTGGGCAAAGCCTCGGGCGTCCCCAGGGCAGCGACAGGCAGCACGGGGCAGCCGCACTTCTGGGCGATGAACCCGGCGCCTGGCTCCGGTGTGCTCAGCACCCCGGACGGGACGCGCGTCCCCTCTGGATAGAGGATCAGCACCTCGCCGCGCTCGAGGATGTCGAACGACTTCCGCAGCGCGTTGCGGTCGGCGGTGTGGCGGACGACGGGAAACGCGTGGTAGGCCGTGAACAGCCACCGCAGATGAGGTTTGCGGAAATACTCGGACTTCGCCATGTTCCACGAATCGGGCCGTGGCAGGAACGCGGGCACCATCGGCGGATCGAGGGTGCCGAAATGGTTAGGACAGACGACCAGGGCGCCGGTACGCGGCACGTTCTCGGTGCCTTCGACCCGAAACAGGCCGCCGATCAGGAAGGTGCCGGTGAGAAAGCGCATCACCCAGCGCAGGAACGCGTAGATCACGTCTTGGAGCGCACATGCTCGACGATGCGGTCCACGACCTCGTCGAGCTCGAGGTTGTCGGTGTCGATGATCGTCGCGTCGGCGGCGGGCTTCAGGGGAGCAACGGGCCGCTGCGAGTCGACGCGGTCGCGGAGCTCGACCTCCTTGCGCATCGTTTCCTCGTCGACCTGCTCGCCGCGACGCTCGTACTGCGACGCCCGACGTCGCACCTTCTCGTCAAGGCTCGCCACGAGGAAGAACTTGTCTTCTGCGTTCGGGAAGACGACGGTGCCGATGTCGCGCCCGGCCATCACGACGCCGTCGCGGCCCATCTCGCGCTGCTGCTCGACGAGGGCCTGGCGGACGCCGGGAACGGCGGAGACCACCGGCAGCGCGTCGGCGTAGTCCGTGTCGTAAATGCCCTGCGTCATCTCGACGCCATTGGCCCACACGCGCTCTCCGTCGATGCGCATCGCGGTCGACCGCGCCAGGTCCGTCATCGCCTTCTGGTCGTGCGGGTCGATTCCGCGCTCCGCCGCCAGCCGCGTGATCGCGCGGTACATCAAACCGCTGTCTATGAACGGCAGGCCGAGCTTCTCGGCGACGCGGCGGCCTACGGCCGATTTTCCCGAGGCGACACCTCCGTCGATGGTGACGATCACCGCGATTCGAGACCGGTCGCGCGCCGGAGCGCTGACACCTCGCCGGCCGTGAGCACGCGCCAGTCGCCGGTCTTCAGCCGGCCAAGACGGAGTGGACCGAACGAGGTCCGGCGCAGCCCCACGGTCTTGTGGCCTACCGCCTCCATCATCCGCCGGACCTGGCGCTGGCGGCCCTCGCGGACCGTGACCCGCAGCTCGACCTGATTCTGGCTCCTCCGTACGATCTCCACGTCCGCCGGCGCCGATATGCCGTCGTCCAGCTTGACGCCCCGGCGAAGCGATTCCGCGTCTCGTGGCGTGAGCACTCCGGCCACTGTCACCACGTACTCCTTTGCCACCCTGTAGCGGGGATGGGTCAGGCGGTAAGAGAGGTCGCCGTCGTCGGTGAGGAGCAAGAGCCCGGTGCTGTCGGCGTCGAGCCGGCCGACCGGGAACAGGCGATGTCCGTGGCTCCCCTCTTCACCGACGACGTCGAGCACCGTCCTGCGGGAAGCCTCGTCGCGGGCGGTCGTGATCACCCCGAGGGGCTTGTTCAGCATCAGGTAGCGGTGCACCGTGGACGGTCGGACGCGGCGCCCGTCGACGGTGACGGTATCGCGGTCGGGGTCGATGAGTTGGCCCGTCGCTGGAGCGGGATCACCGTTGACGCGGACCGAACCGGAGGCGATGAGAGCATCGGCGGCGCGGCGGCTCGCCACGCCGGCTCGCGCTAGATATCTGTTTAGCCTTTCGCCCGTAGGAGCTCCGCGCCTTCGCTTGGCGCCGGCAGGTGGTCGAGCGATTCGATACCCGTCACCTGCAGGAACCGCATGGTGGTGCCGTAGAGCTTGGGCTGGCCGGGGCCCGAGCCGCGGCCGACCTCCGTGATCAGGTCACGCATCTCCAGGTTGCCCAGCACGCTCTCACAGTTGACGCCGCGGACCTCCTCGACGCGCGCGCGGGAGACGGGCTGCTGGTAGGCGACGATCGCGAGCGTCTCGTACGCCGCCTGCGACAGGCGGCCCGAAACCTCTGGTCGCAGCGCGCGCCGCACCGCCGCCGCGTACTCCGGACGGGTCGCGAGGTGGACCTCGTCGTGGTGCCGCATCAGCATCACGCCTCGTCCCTCGAGCGTCTCCCGCAGCTTCTCGAGCGCGCCCTCGACGCTGTTGCGGTCTGCGTCGGTCGCCTGCTGCAGCTCGCGCACCTTGAGCGGACGATTCGAGCTGAAGAGAATGGCCTCGAGCGCCGGAGCGATGTCCGCCGTCACGCCGCCGGCTCCCTCGCTTCGACGTGGATGGGCCCGAAACGCTCCTTCTGGCGCACACGCACGACCGAGCGGCGGATCAGCTCGAGCAGCGCGACGAAGGTGACCACCGCCTCCAGTCGGTCCTCGGACTCGAGGATCAAGGCCACGAGCTCGATCGGCCCTTCGCGCAGCCGGGCGGTGATGACGTCGAGCTTCTCCTGCAGCGTCCAGGTGCGGCCGTGGACGACCACCGGGCGCGGCGGGATGCGGGCCAGCACGCGGTTGAACGCCTCGACCAGGAAG
>JBKPCW010000180.1:0-3582 GCA_046727555.1 Candidatus Dormiibacterota bacterium
CAGTCGAGCAGCAGCAGCAGCTCCTCCACCCCGCCGCGCATGGCCTTGACCCGGCTGGGCGGCAGGCCGACGTCCTGGGCCACGCGCCGGGCCCGGCCGCGGTCCAGCCGCGTCTCGCAGGTGAGGATGTCCGCCGTCGTCAGGACCTGCGGCGGGTTGCGCCGGGCCAGGACCGCGGGCAGGTTGGACGCCGTGCCGCCGGTCGCGACCAGCCTCTCGACGTCGCCGTCCGGCACCTTCGTCAGCTCCCTCAGGGCGGCCCTGCGCAGCCGCGCCCGCTCCTCGGGCTTCGGCGGGTCCGAGAGGTGCTCGTCGGCCAGGACCCCGGAGCCGATGGGCAGCGTCGCCCAGCGAAGCATCCTCTCGCCGCGGGCGATGACCACCTCCGTCGACGCACCTCCAAGGTCGACCAGCGCCCACTCGCGGCGCGTGGCGTGGCGGCTCGCGGCGCCGAGGAAACTCAGCTGAGCCTCGCGACGCGGGGAGATGATGCGGACCGGGACGCCGACCACCTCGCTCGCGTGGCGGACGAAGGCGACTCCGTCCGAGGCCTGCCTCACCGCCTGGGTGGCGCCGACGATCAGCTCGTCGTAGCCGTGCGTACGCGCGGCCGCGAGGACCTTGCGAATCGCGCGCAGGGCGACCCCGGCCCGGCTGCCGATGGCGCCGGTCCGGGCGACCTGGGGCCCGAGCTCGGGCATCTCGACATGGTGGGCGACGTCCTCTAGCTTGCCCCGGACGACGTCGGCGACGAGAACGTGCACGGTGTTGGAGCCGATGTCCAGCGCGGCGAGTCGCATTGATTGGGAACTCTAGAATCACGCTCGATGGCGAGGCGAACGCGCATCGAGCGGGACTCCATGGGCGAGATGGAGGTCCCCGCCGACGCGTACTACGGCGCCTCCACGCAGCGCGCCGTCCTGAACTTCCCCATCTCCGGCCAGCCTTTTCCGCGGCGCTTCATCCGCGCCCTCGGACTGGTCAAGCGCGCCGCGGCGCAGACCAACCGTGAGCTCGGGTTGCTGCCACGGCGCCGCGCGCGGGCCATCGCCGCGGCCGCCCAGGAGGTCGTGGACGGCAAGCTCGACGACCAGTTCCCAATCGACGTCTACCAGACCGGGTCGGGGACGTCGACCAACACCAACGCCAACGAGGTCATCGCCAACCGCGCGACCGAGATCCTCGGTGGCGAGCGGGGGTCCAAGCTCGTCCATCCCAACGACCACGTCAACCTGTGCCAGTCCTCGAACGACGTCATCCCGACCGCCATCCAGCTCTCAGCGGCGATGGCCATCGAGGAGGAGCTGATCCCGGCTCTGCAGCGTCTCGAGCGCGCGCTCGAGACCAAGAGCAAGGAATTCTGGCCGGTGGTCAAGACCGGCCGCACCCACCTGCAGGACGCGACACCGATCCGCCTCGGCCAGGAGTTCAAGGGCTACGCGGGGCAGATGGAGGAGTCGGTGCGCCGCGCGCGCGCGGCGATCGACGAGCTGGCCCGCCTGCCTCTGGGCGGGACCGCGGTGGGTACCGGGATCAACTCGCATCCTCAGTTCGCGCGCGTCGCCGCGGCACGGCTCGCCAAGGCGAGCGGGATCCCGGTCCGCGAGGCGCCGAACCACTTCCACGCCCAGGCCACGCTCGACGTGCTCGTCGCCGCGCACGGCGCGCTGCGCACCATCGCGACGAGCCTCTGGAAGATCGGCTCCGACATCCGGCTCATGGGCACCGGCCCCGTCGCGGGGCTCGGCGAGCTCAGGCTGCCCGAGACTCAGCCCGGCTCCAGCATCATGCCGGGCAAGGTCAACCCGGTGATCGTCGAGTCCCTGCTCATGGTGATCGCGCGGGTCTACGGCAACGACACAACTGTGGTCGTGTCCGGGCAGGCGGGCAGCCTCTTCGAGCTGAACGTGATGATGCCGGTCGCCGCGGTGGCGATGCTGGAGTCGATCACGCTTCTCGCCGCGGCCGCGCGCAACTTCTCGGAGCGCTGCGTGGAAGGGTTACAGGCGACCGACCGGGGGCCGGAGCTGGTCGAGCGGAGCCCGATGCTCGCGACGGCGCTCAACCCCGTGATCGGCTACGACGAGGCGGCGAAGCTGGCCAAGGAATCGATGCGGACCGGCAAGTCGATCCGCCAGCTCGCGCGCGCCAAAGGTGTCGGCGAGAAGGAGCTGAACAAGGTGCTGGACCTCGGCAAGATGACGAAGCCGGGGCTAGAGGGCCCCGGCGGGGGCGGCTGACTGGAAGACTGATGAGGCGCGCGGAGCATCCGCTCCTACGGTTTCGCCTCGCCGGGATCCTGCTCGCCATAGTGATCGTCGTCGGCGTCGCGGGCTACATGCTCATCGACCGCTGGAGCTTCCTCGACTCCTTCTACATGGTGATCATGACCATTGCCACCGTCGGCTACGGCGAGGTGCATCCCCAGGGCGCGGCGGGGCGGATCTTCACGTCCGGCCTCATCGTGATCGGGGTCGCCACCATGCTTTACGGCTTCGGTCTCTTCGCGCAGACACTCACCGACAATGCTTACGGCACATACAGGAGGGAGCGTCAGTTGCAACGACACCTGGACCAGCTGCGCGACCACTTCATCATCTGCGGCTACGGCCGCATCGGCACGCAGATCGTGGCCGAGTTCGAGGATCACAAGGTCCCGTACGTGGTCATCGACCAGACCGAGGAGGCCCTCGGACGGATTCGCGCCGAGGACCGGCTGCACATCGAGGGCGACGCCAGCAAGGAGGATGTCCTCAAGCTGGCCGGGATCGAGCGGGCTCGCGGCCTGATCTCGGCCGTCGACTCCGATGAGCGCGCCGTCTACATCGTCCTCGCCGCGCGCGCGTTCAACGCGAACCTCTACATCGTCGCCCGCGCCGGCCGGCCGGACTCGCTCCGCCGTCTCGAGCTCGCCGGAGCGACGCGCGTCGTCTCGCCCTACGTCATGGCCGGGCATCGCATGGCCGAGCTCGCCATCCGGCCGGCGATGGTCGACGTCCTGGACACCCTGCACCACGGCGAGGCGGGGATCGGCGTCGAGGAGATGATCGTGACGGCCGACGCGAAGGTGATCGGAAGGACGCTCGAGGATGCGGGCCTCCTCGCGCAGGACGCCGCCCGGGTGCTGGCGCTGAGGCGCGCCGACGGAACCGTCAGCGTCAACCCGCCACCCGCGTCCACGCTGCAGGAGGGCGACCTGGTGATCGCGCTCGGCACCGAGGACCAGCTCTTCGCCACCGCCTCACTATTGAGCTAGTCCATGAAGTCCCTCGAGCGGCGACCAGAGCTCGTCGCTCTGGCCTCGGTCGGCGTCGGCGTGTGCCTGGTCGCCGCCAAGCTGGTCGTCGGCCTTCTGACCGGAAGCCTCGGCATCCTGAGCGAGGCCGGTCACTCGCTGTTTGACCTTGCGGCGAGCATCTTCACGCTGTTCGCAGTTCGCACAGCCCGCAAGCCGGCAGACCGCGAGCACCCATACGGGCATGGCCGGACCGAAAACCTGGCCGCGTTCGCGGAGGGCATGCTGCTGGTCGTCATTGCCCTGGGGATCTCGTTCGAGGCGATCCGCCGTCTCGTCGAGGGCGG
>JBKPCW010000181.1:0-2365 GCA_046727555.1 Candidatus Dormiibacterota bacterium
CTTCTCGCCGACGACCACCTCGACCATTCGGGGGGAGCCGAGGTACATCGAGGCGTTGCCCTCGACCATGATCACCACGTCGCAGAAGGCGGGGATGTACGCGCCGCCCGCCGCCGACGGCCCGAAGAGCATGCAGATCTGCGGCACGAGGCCAGACAGCTGGACCTCGTTGTAGAAGATTCGGCCGGCGTGGCGGCGGCCGGGGAACATGTCGATCTGGTCCGTGATGCGCGCGCCCGCCGAGTCGACAAGATAGAAGAGCGGCACGCGGATGCGCGCGGCCGTCTCCTGGATGCGGACGATCTTCTCCACAGTGCGCGCGCCCCAGCTGCCGGCTTTCACGGTGGGGTCGTTGGCCATGACCGCGACCTGACGGCCCTCGATGGCGCCGAGCCCGGTGACGACCCCATCCGCCGGCAGCTCGTCGGCCAGGACGTTGGCGAAGAGCCCGTCCTCGACGAACGAGTCCTTGTCCAGCAGCAGGTCCAGGCGCTCGCGCGCGGTCAGCTTGTGCTGCTCGCGGAGCTTGGGCAGGTACCGCGTGCCGCCCTTGCGCGCCTTCTCCTTCAGCTCGCGGTGCCGGTCGCTCACTTGCCTTTGAAGTCGGGCTCTCGCTTCTCGAAGAAGGCCTTGATCCCCTCGCGCGAGTCCTCGGTCTGCGACACGAGGAGAAACTGACCGTGCAGGTAGTGCAGGGCGGCGCGGAAGTCCATGTCCTCCTGGCGGTAGAACGAGTCGCGGCCGAGCCGGAGCGCGACCGGAGACTTCTTGGCCAGCGACTGCGCGATGTCCGCGACCGCGGAGTCGAGCTGCTCGTGGGGGACGACCCGGTTGACCACGCCGACCGCCTGGAGCTGGGCCGCGGTCCAGCGCTCGCCGAGCATCTCCATCTCGAGCAGGACCTTGCGTGGCACGTTCCGCGTCAAGATGGCCTGGATCATCATCGGCCAGATGCCGACGTTGATCTCGGGAGTGCCGAACGAGGCCGTGTCGACCGCGACGAGGATGTCGCAGGCGCACGCCAGCCCAAAGCCTCCGGCCAGCGCGTGGCCGTTGATGCGCCCCACGATGGGCTTGCCAAGCTCGGCCATGAGGACGAACAGCTCGACGAACAGGTCGCGGCTGCGGTAGCGCTCGAGCCCGCTCATCTCGCCGTCGAAGCTCGTCAGGTCGGCGCCGGCGCAGAAGACCCGCCCGGCCCCGGTGAGGACCACGACGCGCACCTCCGGCTCGTCGCGGCACCACCGCAGGGCGGAGGCCAGGTCGCGGAGCATGGTCGCCGAAAGTGGGTTCCGCTGCTCGGGCCGGTTCAAGGTGACGGTCGCCAGATGGCGCTCGGAGGTGAGTAGCACCTGCTCGAGGTCCGGTCTGGCCGCCACGCGATTAGCCTAGTGCCAGCGCCCTCCGGCTACAAATTCCGGCCTGGCGTGCACTCGTTAGGCGATATGACCGCACTCCTTAACAAAAATACTTTGCATGCCCTATTTGGGCCCTCGAGAATTGCACCGAACCTGCAACCGGTGTTGTCACCCAAAGTTAGGCCCCCAATCGCTTAAAGCCCACATTCCGCCCGCCACAGAAAGAAATGAAGTTGAAGTCACGGGATTCGGCCGCGACCGCGCTCGCGACCAATCACAACTCCGGCCCCGACCTGGACAAGCCTATTTTCACGCTCAGCGTCGCCTCGGAGATCCTCGAGGTGCATCCCCGCACCCTGATGATGTACGAGCACTTGAGCATGATTTCGCCCAAGCGCACCGTTACAAATCGAAGGCGCTACTCGCGCCGCGACGTGATGAAGCTCCAGGCCATCCAGACCCTGACCCGAGAGCATCACGTCAATCTCGCTGGCGTTCGCTACATCCTCGCGCTGCTCAAGCGGCTGCAGAGCGCGGGAGTAGACCCCCCGGAGGACCTGAAGAACCTGGACGTGTCGCAACTCGAAGTCTGAGCACAAACCTGGTTTGAAGGAAAGGCAACAAAGAGGCAAATGTCAAAGAAAAGAAGGCGTTTAGAGATCAAGGTCGATCCGATCCCGGCGATGTACATGGAGGAGACCGCCTCCTGCCCCGTCTGCGGCCGTGACGCGCAGGCGATCGGGCGGCGGCACGTTCAGATCGTGTTTCGCTGTGACGGCTGCAAGGTCGTCTTCAAGCGGAACCGGCACTGGCCGTACATCTACTAGGACTTCGGCTTCCGGCGTAGGGCGCTGAACAGCGCCCAGAAGTACGCGAGCATGCCGCTCCGCGGCGCGCCGAGCAATTCCCAGGCACGGCCCAGGCCGACCGCGTATGCGCCCATGAGCACGAACAGGAGGTTGATCAGCGCCTCCTTGTCGCTGGAATTGCGCCACAGCTGGATGCCG
>JBKPCW010000182.1:0-3546 GCA_046727555.1 Candidatus Dormiibacterota bacterium
GTGATGAAGATCCAGCCGGTGTTGGCGGCCGGCTTGGTCGGCGAGCCCTGCGCGACTCCGTTGTTCGGCAGAGGCCCGTTGGGGCAGGCGGGGTTGTTGGCGAGGTCCATGATCACGGCGTGGCCGGTGACTGCGTTGGCCACGTCGGTGTCAGTCGGCCAGGTGTGCGAGTTGCCGTTGGGGTCGATGAAGTACGACGCCCGGACGGCGACGCGCGCGCCCTCGTTGGCCGCCTGCTGCAGCGTGATGTAGAGGTAGAGCGCCCGGCCGAAGTCGATGATGCCGAACGTCAGCAGCAGGATCACCGGCGCGATGAGCGCGAACTCGGTCAGGCCCTGCGATTTCTGGCTGCGAAAGTACGTGGCGAGGCGCTGCAGACGTCCTTTCATGGCTTGCCCTGGATGGTGAAGTGCTCGTTGTAGGCGAGGTCGATGCCCTGGCCGAACAGGCCCTGGATCAACGGCGTGATGAGCTGGAAGTTCATCAGCAGCGAGACGTTGATGTCGCCCAGCTTCCACGAGTTGTCAGGCGGCGGCGCCGGTCGGCTTCCGGTCTGATTGCCGTACGGGTCCGTGTAGCACACGTAGACGTAGACGGCCTGCGGAGTGGCCGGGTAGGCCGCCTGGGGGTATGGCTTGTTGGAAAGCGTGTTGCTGTCCGTCGGCGTGAGGCACCCGGCGCTCCTGATCTGGGTGATGTTGGTCAGGCCTGCGCCTGAAAGCGCCTGAGTGACGGCCTGCATGACCGCGTCGTCGTAGAGGAAGTTGTTCTGCCTGGCGGCGGTGTTGAACCACGCCCCGTGCCGGGCGCCCTCGCGGGCCGCGCCCTGGAGCGAGACCGAGTAGTAGAAGGCCCGGGAAAGATCGATCAGCCCCATGGCGAGCAGCAAAAGCACCATGGAGGAGATGGCGAACTCCACCAGCGACTGGCCTCGCTGCCGCCCGTGACGAACTCGGGTTCGACCACCGGCCGGCATTTCCACGCGACATTTAAGCAACCGGGGAACCATTTCTGATCGCGCTAACGGAGAAAAGGGCGTTTTCGTTCGCCCAATTCGCAAGAAATCTGTCAACGGCCCCCCATCATTAGGGCTCGCTTAAGAGCCCATGAGCCAGACGATCGCCGCGGAGCACAGGTCAGCGCCCCGGTGGCAGGACGTCCGCGCCAAGGCCATCGACGCCACCTTCGACGCGGACCGCCGGCGGGTGGGGGAGCGGGTCGCGTTGATGTTCCGCTGGCTGTTCCTCATCGTGCTCGGCGCCCTCAACAACCTGAACCCTTCGTCCACGACGGAGGCGAAGGTGATCGTCGACGTCGTCCTGTTCGCCTGGGCGGTGATGAACGTGACGATCCAGGTGATCCTCGTCCGCGGCTACCGACCGGGCAAGCAGTTCAGCCTCTCAACGATGGTGCTGGACATCTTCTTCGCCGCCGCCCTGGTCTACCTCTCGGACGGCTTCAGCAGCCCCTTCTTCCTCGCCCTGTTCCTGGCCGTGATCACGAACGCCGTCCGGTTCGGCGCTACGGCGAGCTTCGTCTCGGCGCTCGTCGTCTCCTTCCTGTATCTCTTCATCGGCGGCAGCTTCACGCCGGCGAACTTCACGATCAACGCCAACGCGACGATCGGCCAGATGTTCCTGTTCCTCGTGGTCGCCCTGGCCACCGGCTACATGACCCGAGAGCTCGAGCGCGAGCGCCGTACGGCGGTCGAGCGCGCCGCGCAGGCCGACTCGCTCCGCGAGCTGAGCATGAACCTGGTGAGCGACACCGACATCAAGGACGTCTTCGACGTTCTCGTCGACCACGCGGTGCAGATGACCACGGCCCAGCACGGACGGGTGGTCGTCTCCTCCCAGGACGGCTTCTCCGTCGTGGCCGCCGCCAACCGCGAGGGCAAGGAGCTCGTCCCCGAGGGCGAGACCCTGGACGAGCATCAGCTCGCCCAGGCGGCGGGCACCGGCGAGGCGGTGTTCTCGAGCGACCGCAAGGCGCTGGTCGTGCCCATCGCCTCCGGCGACGGGGCGACTGTGTGCGTGCTGCTCCAGCAGGGCGAGGGCACGTTCAGCAACCAGGACCTGTTCGCGGTGGACGCCCTGACCGGAAGCTCGGCGCTTCCGGTCGCCAACGCCCTGCGCTACCAGCGCAGCCGGCAGGAGGCGACAACCGACGGCCTGACCGGGCTTGCCAACGCGCGCGAGTTCCGCCGCCGCCTCGACGGTGCATTTGCCCGCCCCGACCGGCGCGAGACGCCGATGTCGCTGCTCCTGATCGACTTCGACCACTTCAAGTCGGTCAACGACCAGCTCGGGCACCAGCACGGCGACCTGGTCCTGCAGATGGGCGCGCGAATCGTGCGCACGACGGTGCGAGGCCAGGACCTGGTCGCGCGCTACGGCGGCGACGAGCTGGCGGTGATCGTTGCCGACACCAACGGAGCCGCGGCGCAGCGCCTCGCCTACCGGATCGTGGACGCGGTGCACGCGGCCGCGGTGACGACGACGCCAGGGCACCAGCTGACCTTCAGCGTGGGGGTCGCCTCCTATCCGGAGGACGGGTTCACGGCGACCGAGCTCGTGGCCGCGGCGGACCAGGCGCTCTACCTGGCCAAGCGCGAGGGCAAGGACCGCGCATGCACGTTCCCGCAGCTGGTCACTGAGCTCGAGCTCGCCGAGGACAACCTCGTCTCCATGCTGGCCGAGGCGGGGCCGCAGGTCATCGTCGGCGCCGCGCACGCGGTCGACCACCGCAACCCGATCGCCCAGGGCCATTCCAGCCGCGTGGTCGCCATCGCCGACGCGATCGGCCGCCGCACGGGCGTGACGCTGGCCTCGCTCGAAGGCCTCCGCGCGGCGGCGTTCCTGCACGACGTCGGGCACATGTCCCTGCCCGGTGGCGAAGCGTTCGAGGCGCCGGGCCACTGCGAGGAGGGGGAGAAGATCGTCGCCGGAGCGCAATTCCCTCCGGTCGTCGTCGACTCCGTTCGCCACCACCACGACCGCTGGGACGCCAGCGCCGACTCGGTCCCGCTGATCGCGCGCATCCTCGCCGTGACAGAGCGCTACGAGGCCCTCACCGCCGGCCGCGGTTGCGAGCGGCTTGCACCTCCGGACGCTCTCGTCCGTGTCCGGGAGGGCGCGGGGACCGAGTTCGAGCCGGCGGTGGTCGAGGCTCTAGCCCGCGCCGTCCAGGATGGGAGCCTCGAGCTGAACCTGCCGGAGCTGGCGTACCCTGCGGTCGGCGTCCCTCGTGCCGCGGAGGCGCTCGCGGCGGGCTAGCTTCCCCAGCAGCCGGGCCCTGCGGTGCTCGAGCGCCGCCGCCTCCTCCGGCATCCGGCGTTGAGCATCCTCGACCACGCTGAGTGCCTGCGCGGGGTCGCGGCGTCGCCACTCCAGAAGGCGTGCCCGGGCGACCGGCACGCGAATGTCGTCGAGGGCGTTGGACTCGAGCCAGCCGAGCAGCGCGTCGGCGCCCGCGACGGACCCACGCCGGACGAGGCGCCGGCCCATCAGCAGACCGGCGCTGGCGGCGGCCTGGCCACGTCCGAAC
>JBKPCW010000183.1:0-4723 GCA_046727555.1 Candidatus Dormiibacterota bacterium
CGACGATGGAGTGGGTCGACGGGAATCTGGGATCCCAGATCACGATGAAGTACCCGAGTGTCTACCTGATGGAGCCCGGCGCGAAGGGTGACGTGCTCTCGGTCGCGTTCGCTGGCAAGGGCCAGCACCAGGACGCGGGCGGCAAGATGATCCACGTCGCCCCGAACACGACCTCGACCATCACGTCGAAGTCGATCAGCAAAGCCGGCGGCCGGACCTCGTACCGCGGCCACATCAAGATCTATCCCGGCGCGAACAACTGCAAGTCGTTCGTCAAATGCGACGCGCTGCTCCTCGATGACGCGAGCCGCTCCGACACCTACCCCTACAACGACGTCGACGCCGAGAACGTGACCCTCGGGCACGAGGCGACCGTCAGCAAGGTCAGCGACGAGCAGCTCTTCTACCTGATGAGCCGCGGCATCCCGCGCGCCGAGGCCGAGACGATGATCGTCAACGGCTTCATCGAGCCGTTCACCAAGGAGCTTCCCCTCGAGTACGCGGTCGAGCTCAACCGGCTCATCCAGCTCGAGATGGAGGGCTCGGTAGGCTGACCGTGGGCATCACCGCCGAAACCCTGGACCAGCTCCAGGGCGAGCCGGGCTGGCTTCGCGACGTCCGCCGGAAGGCCCTCGACGCCTACGACCGCCTGCCTGCGCCGAGCAAGACGGACGAGGAATGGCGGCGTACCGACGTCAGCCGCCTCGACCCCAGCCAGTACTCGAAGCTCGAGCATCTCGACGGCCAGAAGCTCGTCCTGCCGGAGGCGCTGCCCGAGGGCGTGATCCTCGAGCCGCTGCGCGTGGCGGCCGAGAAGCACCGCGAGCTGGTCGAGCCACGCCTCTTCTCCCTTGTGCACGCTGACCGCGACCGCTACACCGCCTGGCATGCGGCCCTCTTCACCGGCGGCACGTTCCTCTACGTGCCCGACGGCGTCGTGGTCGACAGGCCGATCATCGGCCAGCACTTCTCGCACGAGGCCGACACCAGCGTTCTCCCACATACGCTGATCGTGGCCGGCAAGGGCGCGAAGTTCGACTATCTCGACGAGTACATCGCCGAGAACGACGGCGAGTCCGGCTACCGCAGCGGCTCGACCGAGATCTTCGCCGGCGAGGGTGCAACGGTCGGTTACGTCGCCGTCCAGAAGTGGGGCCGCAACGTCTGGCACCTCTCCGACCAGCGGGCGGAGCTGCAGAAGGACGCGACCCTGCGCCTGTTCAACGTCACGCTGGGTGGCAAATTCTCCAAGAACCGCGTCGAGGCCTCGCTTGTGGGCGAGGGCGCGAATGCCGAGCTGAAAGCGATGTACTTCGCCTCCGGCGAGCAGTTCTTCGACTTCCACACCCTCCAGGACCACCGCGTCGGCAACACGCGGTCGGACCTGCTGTTCAAGGGCGCCCTGTCGGGCGTGGCGCGCACGGTCTACGCGGGCCTGATCCGGATCGCGAAGCACGCCGCGCGCTCCGACGCCTACCAGGCCAACCGCAACCTGGTGCTCAGCGACAAGGCCAAGGCGACCTCGATCCCGATGCTCGAGATCGACAACAACGACGTCCGCTGCACGCACGGCGCGACGGTCGGCCCCGTCGACCCGGAGCACCTCTTCTACCTGCGCTCGCGCGGCATCCCGGAGAAGACCGCCAAGCGAATGCTCATCCAGGGCTTCTTCGGCGACGTGCTCGACCGCATCCCGTTCGAGCACGCACGCAGACTGGTCGAGGCAGAGCTGGAGTCGCGCATTGGCTAGGCAGCGGGTGGCCTCGGTGGAAGAGCTACCGGCGGAGTCGATGAAGCGCGTCGACGTGGACGGCACGCCCGTCTGCCTCGCGCACGCCGAGGACGGCAGCTTCTACGCCCTGAACGACATCTGCACGCACGAGGAGTTCTTCCTCAGCGACGGCGAGCTGTGGGGCATGGACGTGGAGTGCCCGCAGCACGGCTCGCGGTTCAACCTCCAGACGGGCAAGGTGACCGGCCTGCCCGCGGTCATCCCGGCGCAGACCTACCCCGTGACGGTGGAGGACGGTGATGTCTACGTTGACGTATGACGTCGCCGCCGTCAGGCGCGATTTCCCGATCTTCGAGACCGGCATCGCCTACCTCGACTCGGCCAACACGTCGCAGCGGCCGCGCCAGGTGACCGACGCGATGCTGGACTACTTCACGAAGTTCAACTCCAACATCCACCGCGCCGCCTACCACATCGCGGAGGAGGCGACGGTCCGCTACGAGGCGACGCGGGAGAAGGTGCGGGCCTTTATCAACGCCGCCTCGACCAAGGAGATCGTCTACGTCCGCGGCACGACCGAGGCCATCAACCTGGTCGCCTATTCGTGGGGCCGCAAGAACATCGAGCAAGGCGACCTGATCGTCCTGACGATCCTGGACCACCACTCGAACATCGTCCCGTGGCAGATCCTGGCCGCGGAGAAAGGCGCCCGGATCGAGTACGTGGACATCGACGAGAAGGGCGAGCTGCGGCAGGACCAGTACGCCGAGGTGCTGAAGCGCGGACCGAAGCTGGTCGCCTTCAACCTCGTGAGCAACGCGCTGGGCACTATCAACCCGGCGCGCGAGATGATCGCCGCGGCCAAGAAGGCCGGCGCGACGGTGCTGCTCGACGGAGCCCAGTCGACTCCTCACCAGCCCGTCGACGTACGCGCGCTGGGGTGCGACTTCTACGCGTTCAGCGGTCACAAGATGCTCGGTCCGACCGGCGCGGGCATCCTGTACGGCCGGCGCGAGCTGCTCGAGTCCATGGACCCGTTCATGGCCGGTGGCGACATGATCAAGACAGTTCGCGTCGAGGGCACGACCTACCACGACCTGCCCTGGAAGTTCGAGGCCGGGACGCAGGCGATCGCCGAGGTCATCGGCCTGGGCGCCGCGGTCGACTACCTGAACAACCTCGGCATGGACGCGGTGCGTGCGCACGAGCTCGAGATCACCGACTACGCGTACGAGGCGCTCAGTGACATCGATGGCCTCACGCTCTACGGACCGCCGCCGGCGCGGCGCGCGGGCGTCATCTCGTTCTCCCTCGAAGGCATCCATCCCCACGACCTCGCGACCATCGCCGACCGCGACCAGGTCTGTCTCCGCGCCGGCCACCACTGCGCAATGCCCTTGATGACGCGGCTTGGAGTCGCGGCCACCGCACGGGCCTCGTTCTACGTGTATACGCAGAAGGAAGAGGTCGACCGGCTCGCCGGCTCGATCAAGGAAGCCCAGAGGATCTTTGCGTGATGGCGACGGCCGACGACCAGTTCTACCGCGACTACATCCTCGACCACTACAAGAACCCCCGGAACTACGGCCGCCTCGAGCACCCGGACATCTCGCACGAGGAGGACAACCCGCTGTGCGGGGACGTGGTCGGGATGGACTTCCAGGTCAGGGACGGGATGATCGAGGACATCCGGTTCCACGGCCGCGGCTGCGCGATCTCGCAGGCCTCGGCTTCGCTGCTCACTGAGCGGCTGAAGGGCATGTCCCTCGACGAGGCCAGGAAGGTCAACAAGGACGACGTCATCGGCGAGCTGGGAATCGAGATCTCTCCGGCGCGCATCAAGTGCGCGCTGCTTTCGCTCAAGGTGCTGAAGGTCGGCGCCTATGGATTGGCCGACCTGGACGAGGAGTAATAAAGAAGGTATGAGCCAGCAGCAGCAGACGCCGTTCCGCGACCTCAAGCTCGACGAGATCAAAAAGCTCATCGACGAGGGCGGCCGCGACGTCGTCGACGTGCGCGAGGACTGGGAGTGGAACAAGGGCCACCTTCCGGGCGCCCGGCACGTCGTCCTGAGCTCGATCCTCGCCAACCCCATGGGCCAGAAGTTCAAGGACGGGACGATCTTCGTCTGTCAGGTCGGCGAGCGGTCGGCGGTCGCGTCCGAGATGGCGGTCGCGCTGGGCGTGAAGGACGTGGTCAACTTCCGCGGCGGCACCAAGGCGTGGAAGGACGCCGGTCTGCCACTGGAGACGCCATGAGCGAATCGCCGCAGGTCACGATGGACGTCGCGCCCGATGCGACGGTGAAGCCGGAGGATGTGATCGACGTACTGCGCCAGTGCTTCGACCCCGAGATCCCCGTGAACATCATCGACCTCGGTCTCGTCTATGACGTCGCGATCAAGCCGGAGCGGGTGGACGTGAAGATGACGCTGACCGCGCTGGGCTGCCCGATGGCAGCCGACGTGATGGCGGACGTCCGCGACCACCTGCTGACCTTGCCCGGCATCCAGGACGCCGGGGTCGACATCGTCTACGAACCCGTGTGGACTCCCGAGCGCATGTCCGAAGAGGCGCGCTGGGAGCTGGGGATGGTCTAAGCCGCTCCCGCCGCCGTCGATGTGTGCGTTTTGCGCAAAACGTCCCCATCCCGCCGCCCCGATACGCACCTTTGCGCAAAAAGCGCCGGTGGGGGATTAGGCCGCGTGCGGCCAGACGTCGAGCACAGAGGTGACGACCGAAGTCGCTTCAGTGTTGTCCTCCAGGTCGTAGACATAGGTCGTGCCAGTGGCGACTCCAGGAAACGCAGGGCTACAGGTATGGGCCGCGACGCAAGCCGGCTCCGATTGATACCAGACGTATCGATTGGTCAGGAAGGCGGGCTCTGAGCGGCCAATGCCTCCGAGCTGCGTGACCTGCCCGGATCCCGTGTCCACGATGAAGACCCGCGCAACCGCGTTGGTGTCGCGTGCCTCGTAGAGAATGTGTCGGC
>JBKPCW010000184.1:0-3598 GCA_046727555.1 Candidatus Dormiibacterota bacterium
GGTCGCCTGGCGCAGCTCGACCGACTCGATGTACGCGCGCAGCGAGGCCGCCGTCGTGGGCACGTCTTCCCGGGGCACGCCGACGATCTCCGCGAACCTGACCATCTCGGCCACGTAGCGGTCGAGGTCGGCCGGGTCGACCGGGCGGCCGTAGCGGCGGACGACCTCGACGATCGAGTCGACCATGCCCGCGTGCACCCAGAGGAGCAGCGCCGGGTCCTCGGCGCTGTAGGGAAGTCCGGTCTCGGGGTCGACACCGCGGACGTGGGTGTGGATCTTGCGCACCCAGGCGGCGGCCGCGAGGGCGGAGGCGGTGTCACCGTACGTCGTCGTCAGGAGGTAGCTGCTCGTGGCCGCGAGGCGGCCGAACGGATCCCGCTTCCAGGTGCTGTGCTGGGCGACGCCCGCCATCGCGAGCGGGTGGA
Source organism: Candidatus Dormiibacterota bacterium (assembly GCA_046727555.1). Classification (GTDB taxonomy): domain Bacteria; phylum Chloroflexota; class Dormibacteria; order Dormibacterales; family Dormibacteraceae; genus 40CM-4-65-16. Next base: position 426 of record JBKPCW010000184.1, read on the forward strand.
GCGCCTGGAGCATCAGCGAGCGCATGCCGGCGAGCGGAAAGCTCCGGTCGCGGTTGATCCGCCAGACCAGGCTCCGGGGCCCGAACAGGCCGTCGTCGGCCGGGTCGGCGGGCACTGCGCGCTCGTACGCCCGGGCGAGCGAATCCAGCGGGCTGACGCGGGCGGTGTCCATGGGCACCGCCACTCTACCGGCGTCTAGGCGAGAACTTCCTGCCGATGCGAGAGATGGTCGATCGCCTGGGAGCGGATCTCCTCGAACCCCCCGTTCAGGCCCTTGCGCAGGATGCGCGCGCACGCGGCCGCCGAGTACAGGCGGGGCACGAAGACGAAGTCGGCGCCTTCCTCGTAGAAGCGGAGCGCCTGGGGGATGTGGTCGGAGGTCAGGACGACGCGCGCGTTCGGCGCCTGCGAGTGCACCGCGTTCATCAGGCGCAGGTTGCTGGTCCCGCGCAGCACGTCGTCGGTGATGCTCGACACGACGAGCTGCGCGTGCTCGACCCCGGCGTGGCGCAGCGTGTCGGCGTGCGCGATGTCGCCGTACACGCACCTGACGTTCTTGCGGCGAAGCTCGCGCATCACCGTCGGGTTGAAATCGATGACCAGGATCTTCTCCATGAACTGCTTCGATTCCTCTGCCGAGCCCTCGTGCTCGAACTCGTAGAGGATGGAGCTCGCGTCGCGGAAGAAGCCCAGGAAGATGACCGGCTGGTGGATCGCCTCCTCGTCCTCCTTGATCGCGGCCGAGTCGAGGTCCTTCAAGCCCACGGCTTTGAAGCCCTTCGCCAGGAAGTCCTGGATCACGTGGCTGGCGTTGATCATGTAGGTCGAGATCACTGAGGTCACCGCGAAGGTGACGATGACGACGGTGAGCACGTCCTGGTGGATCTGCCCCAGCGTCACGCCAAGTGAGGCGATGACGATCGAGAACTCGCTCACCTGCGCGAGGTTGATCGCGGGCACGATGCTCGTACGGAGGCCCAGCCGCAGCGCGTAGAGGATCGGCACGACGACGACGCGGCTCACGATCACGAAGACACACGCCGCCAGCGCGAGCCAGAGCGCCTGCGTGCTGGGCAGGGTGATCTGCATGCCCAGCGCGACGAAGAAGAGGGTGACGAAAAAGTCGCGGATGCTCACCGCCTTGGCGACGACGTCGACGTTGTAGGGGAAGGTCGAGAGGCTCACGCCCGCGATGAGCGCGCCCATCTCCCGAGACAGCCCGATGAGGCTCGCGGCGCCGGCCAGGAAGAAGCACCAGCCCAGGGCCGAGACGAGGATCAGCTCCGGCGCCTTGGCCACCGTGCGGAAGACGTAGGGCAGCGCGTACTTGGCGAGCCCGAAGCCGGCGACCACGAGCACGGCGCCGCGCCACAGCGAGCCCAGCAGCGGGACGAGGTTCGGGTTGAGGATGTTTGGCTGCACCGCCAGCATGGCCACCGCCCACAGGTCCTGGATGACGAGAACGCCGAGCGTGATGCGGCCGGGCAGAGTGTCCAGCTCGAACTTGTCGTTGAGGATCTTGACCACGACCAGGGTGCTGGACAGGCTCATGCAGGCCGCGAGGTAGAGGAGCGCGTAGTTGCCGGTCCCGTTCTGCGCGCCCAGCACGCCGAAGAACACCAGCCCTAACGCGACGCAGATGGGGACCTGCAGCGCCCCCGTGAGCAGCACCGCCGCGCCGCCGGAGGCCATCTTGCGCAGGTCGATCTCGAGGCCGATGACGAAAAGCAGGAGGATGAGTCCGATCTCGGCCACGGTCTGGATGCTCGTCTCGTCGGTGATCCAGCGCAGGTAGAAGTGCGGGCCGATGATGACGCCCGTCGCCAGGTAGGCGATGATCAGCGGCTGCTTGAAGCGCCACGTCACGATGGCGATCAGCGCGGCGGCGCCGGTGCAGATGCCGATGCTGGAGAGCAGATCGGTCGGGACGTTCACGAGCTGGCGTGCAGGACGTCGATCAGGCGATCGACGAGCCCTCCGTTCGGTACCGGTGCCTCTTCGAGTTCTGCGGCGGGATGGAGGATCCGGCCCATGCCGCGCGACCGGGTGTTCTGACCGATATGCGGCCCGCCCAGGTCGTCGATCCCGAAGAACGAGATCTGCACCCCTTTGCCTTTCATCTCTTCGGCCAGCGCGAGCGTGAAGTGCCCCACCGCAACCGCGCAGGTGTCGTAGGGGATGGTCAGCGGGGATGGCAGCGCGGTGGCGACGTTGAGGATGTGGCCGGAGCCGCGCTCGACCATGTGAGGCAAGAGCGCCATCGTCGTCCGGACGACGCCGAGCAGATTGGTCTCGAAAACCCACCTCCAGTCGCTCGTCTTGATGCGGTCGAGCGGACCCTGAAGGAACACGCCGGCCAGGTTGAGGAGGATGTCCACGCGGCCCATCGCCTTGATCGCGTCCTCCACCATCGAGGCGACTGAGCCGTCGTTGCGCACGTCGGTCGGAAGCGCGAGGGCCGCGTCCGCGGTGCCGAGGTGCAGGATCTCTTCCACGGTGCGTTCCATGCGGGCGTGGTCGAAGTCGGCGATCACGATGCGCGCGCCCTGCGCGGCCAGCGCCCGGGCGGCCGTGCGGCCGATTCCGCTCGCGCCGCCGACGACGACGGCGACCCTGCCTGTCAGCGCTCCCCGCGGAAGCGGACCTTCAGCCATACCGCGGGCATTCTATTTCTCAGCCGCTCAAATGCTGCGCAGAAGCGGGATCGGCGGCGCAAAGACGAAGTTCAGCTGGATGGCAACGATGAATCCGATGCTCCAGTGGGGGTCGATCACGCTCAGCAGGAGCCCAACGAGGTAGAGAAGCTGGGCTCCGTACACGCGCCGGCGCACGAGGCGAAGCAGCGTCGGCGCCGCCTCCTTCGGGAACAGGCCCGCCCGGCCGGCGTACTCGGCGCCAAGCAGCAGCACACCCCCCATGACCAGGATGTTCAGCCAGTACACGAGGAGCGCGATCCGCGACCAATGGAACCGCGCGAGCAGCTGTGTCGAGAAGGGCACCAGCGTGACCGACAGCAGGAACGCCAGGTGGATCCACGTGTAGGCGCGGTTGGCGCGCTGGACCTCGCTCAGCTGCGTCTGCTGGCCGACCCAGAAGATCCCGAGCGTCAGGAAGCTCATGAAGTAGGTGACGATGGCAGGCAGCAGGTCTCGGAGCGCGCCGACCAGGTCGCC
>JBKPCW010000185.1:0-8147 GCA_046727555.1 Candidatus Dormiibacterota bacterium
CGTCGAGAGCGTCGCGAAGCTCGTGGCCGGCGAGCTCGCCGAAAGCCTCCAGCAGCGGGACGTCGAAGTCGCGACCGATCACGCCGGCGGCCACGAGCATGCGCTGCGCCGGCTCGCTCAGCCGCTGCACGCGCCGGCCGATGAGTCCGCGCACGCTCTGGGCCAGCTCGAGGTCCTCCTCGGTGTAGCTCGACTGCGCGCGCGCGCCCCCGCCGACCATGCTCTCGGACTCGGCGAGGTACAGCATCGATTGCTCGACGAACAGCGGGTTGCCTTCGGTGGCTGCCTGCACCCCGATCATCGCGACCGGGGACAGGGGACTGTCCGACAGGCCCGCGACCATCCGCTCCACGTCGCGGTCGCCGAGGCGCGCGAGCGAGATGCGCTGCGCCCGACGCCGTCTGAGAAGGCGAGAGAGGGCGGTAGCGAAAGGCCGGCCCGAGTCGAGCTCCGTGTCCCAGCAGGTGCCCAGGACGACCATGCGGCTGCCGCCGATGCGCTGCGCCAGGTCGCGCAGCAGATTGACCGTCGCCTCGTCGGCCCACTGCAGGTCGTCGAGCAGGATGAGCAGAGGCCTGGCGCCCTGCACGCCGGAGAGAAACTCGTGGACGCCGCGGAAGAGCTGCTCGCGAACTTTGTCCGGCGCGACGTCGTGCGTCGCCCGGATGCCGCGGACCTTCTGCCGCAATGCAGGCGCGAGGGTGGCCAGGAGCGGCCCGGTGTGGCCCGCGGCCTCCGCCAGCGCCCGCGCCGTGGCCGCGGCGACCGCGGAGGTGAGCACCTCGCGGAAAGGCTGGTAGGGCTCGGTCCCGTCCTCGAGGCAGCGGCCGCCCAGGACCAGCCATCCCTTCGCCGCCGCCTCGCCGGCAACCTCGGACGCAAGGCGCGTGGCGCCGACGCCCGGCGCGCCGGTGAGAAGGATCAGGGAGCCGTTGCCCGTCGCCGCCCGCTCCAGGACCATGCGAATGTCGAGGCGCTCCTGGTCGCGGTCGACAAATCCGTCCGCCGAGGTGAGGACGCGCGGCGCCGCCCTGACCTCGCCGGGCAGAGCCTCGTGGAGCCGCCAGCGATCGGGGAATCCCTTCAGCTTGTAGTGTCCCCGGAAGTCGAACTTGATCTCGCCGACCGGGCCGACGAGCTGGCGGACGATCTCGGAGACGAGGATCTCGCCGCCCTTGGCCTTGCCCGCCACGCGCGCGGCGACGTTGACCGCCGCCCCGAAGATGTCGCCGCCCTCCTCGACCACCTCGCCGGTGTTGAGGCCGATGCGGATGCGCAGCCTGCGCTCCGGGTTCTGCTTGCTGTAGGCGGCAATCGCCTGCTGGATGTCGAGCGCGCACTCGACGCCGTGGCGCGCCGACCCGAAGCTGATCATGAAACCGTCACCAAGGCCCTTGATGCGGCGGCCGGCGTGCTGCGAAACCTTGTCGTCGATGATGGTCTCGTAGGCCTTCATGATCTCGTGCGAGGCGGTGAAGCCTCGGGTCGAGAGCAGTCGCGTCGACTCCTCGACGTCAGTGAACATGATCGTCACCGTGCCCTCGGTCTGGCCGACGGCAAGGCTGCCGATGATGGTCTCGGCCGTCAGCGGCATCGCCGCGTTGATAGGCTGGCCGAGCCCCTCGGCGATCTCGCGCAGCAAGGCCTGCGAGGCGCGGAATCCCGCCTCGCCCTGCGGATAGCGCACGGTCTGCAACAGGCCGGCCTCGCCGGCAAGCCGAAGCTCGCGGCCGGCCGAGTCCTTGCTGAGCTTGTTCTCCTTGGCGTGCTCGCTCGCCTTGAGCTCCGCGCCCTCGAAGGCCTGGGTCAGGGCGGGCGCGAGGCGGAGGCTCAGCCCGCGCCGGGTGATGATGCTTTCGATCACGGCCTGGATGCGGCGTGACGCCCCGGCCGGGCCGGGCCTGCCTTCGGTCGCGGTGATCGTCGGCAGCGTGCCGGTGAAGCCGCTCGTGGCGGCGGCCAGCTGGCCCAGCGCGCTGGTGGCGCGGGCCATCGCTGTCGCGGCCTCGAGAGCCTGTCCGGAGTTGACGTCGCCAGGCGGCGACGGGTACGCGACGTACGGCGTCGGTACCGCCCCGGGTGGCGCCGGCGCGGGTGGAGGACCCGACGGATAAACGACCGGCGCCGCCGGTGGTGGGGGGGCGGACGCATGCGGCTCCGGCCCGGCGACCGGCGTCGCGGCCGGCCGGGCCGGCGGGGCGGACGTCGGCGTCACGGACTGCAGGTCGGCGACCGCGGAGCGGGCCGCGTCGATGAGCTTGCGCATCTCCTCCTGCATCTCGGGCGTCTGCGCCGCCACCTCGGGCGGTCCGGCGCCGCGAGCGGTCGTGGTCGCCGTCTGCCCAGGGCGATCGGAGCTGAACGGCACCACGACGACCTGGCGGACGACGTTCTCGGTCCTGCCCGGCGCGGCCGCTGCGAGGAGCGGGTCCTTGACGACCGGCATCATGCTGTCCGACCCGGCCGGGATGAAGCGCGACTTGACGGGGTCGAACAGGTCCTGGTTGACCTGGACGCCGTAGAACGCCGCCTTGTCGAGCGCGGTCGGCACGTAGCCCGTCGCGTTGTACTCGAGACGCAGGTCGGACCCCATGCCGAGCAGGAAGATGTCGCGCAGGATCGCCCCGTTGGAGTCGTAGCCAACCACCTCCGCGATCTGCGCCACCTTGCGCCGGCCGTCGGGCATGCGCGCCTGGTGGACGATCAGGTTCACGGCCGAGGCGATCTGCGCCCGCACCGCCTCGAACGGGATGTCGATCGAGGCCATCATCACCATCGTCTCCAGGCGGCTCAGTGCGTCGCGCGCGGAGTTGGAGTGGATGGTCGACATCGATCCGTCGTGGCCGGTGTTCATCGCCTGGAGCATGTCCAGCGCTTCGGCGCCGCGAACCTCACCGACGAGGATGCGGTCCGGGCGCATGCGGAGGCTGTTGCGCAGCAGCTGGCGGATGGTGAGCTCGCCCTTGCCCTCGACGTTGGGCGGGCGGTGCTCGAGGGCGATGACGTGCGGATGGTCGATCTGCAGCTCCGCCGCGTCCTCGATCGTGATCACGCGCTGGTTGTGCGGGATGAAGCGCGCGATCACGTTCAGGGTGGTCGTCTTGCCGGAACCGGTGCCTCCCGAGACCAGGATGTTCATGCGCCCCAGGACCGCGGCCTGGAGGAACTCGGCCATGGGGGGGCTGAGGCTGCCCTCGTGCTTGAGGTCCTCGATCCCGAGGACCGCGTCCTTGAACTTGCGGATCGTCAGGGCCGGACCGTGGATCGCGGCCGGCCGGATGATCGCGTTGACGCGGCTGCCATCCGGGAGGCGGGCGTCCACCATCGGGTTCAGGCCGTCGATGTGGCGCCCGGTCGTCGCCACCATGCGCCGGATGGTCTCGAGGAGCTGGTTCTCGTCCTCGAATCGGACCTCGGCCTTGGTCAGCACGCCTCGCCGCTCGATGAAGATCTGGTCGGGGCCGTTGACCATGATCTCGCTCACCGAGCGGTCGTGGAGGAGGCTGTCGAGCGGTCCGTAGCCCACCGCCGCGCGCAGGATGATGTCGGCCAGCGCCGATTTCTCCTGCGGGTTGAGGACGATGTTGTCCTCCGTGAGGAAGCGGTCGAGGTGCTGCCGAACAGCGCGCGAGAAGGCGATGGTGTCGCCGGTCGTCAGCCCGGCGTCGCGGATCAGGGCCAGGCGGTCGCGGAAGTCGTTGGCGAGCTTGTTGAGGTCGCGCCCCTGGCGCGCCGCCGCCTCGATGAAGTCGGAGCGTCTGCGTCGCGGCGTATCCGCCGCCGGCGGAGGCGTGGGCGCCGCGGCGACCGTCCAGCTGTCGACGAACTGCGTGTCGAGCAGGGAGGCCGGCACCGCCACGGCGGGAATGACCCTGTGCACCTCGGGCAGGCGGATCTTGATCGCGACGCCGTCGGCGAACGGCTGATCCGTCGGCTCGATGTAGGCCGCGATCCACTCCCCGTCGCGGAAACGCATGATCGCCTTGCGCGCGGTGCTCGCGTCGCCAGGGTCGGGTTCGAGGTTCGGGTCGTCAACGGAGCCGAAGACGACGTACTTGATGTCGCGAGTGGGGACGAAGCGCTGCCGCGTCGGCTCGTGCGAGGAGTAGAGAGGAAATCCCTCGCCGGCGATGGTGCGGGCGTCGGACTCCCCGTCTTCGAGGCCTCCGTCCAGCCGGTGGACGACGACCTTCGTCCGCCGAGGGCGGCCTTCGTCTGGCACCAGGGGTGGCGTTTCGAGCGTGATATCGGCCATCAGCTGAATCTCTCGGGCGGGCGGCGCCGATCGAGCACCCATTTTGAACCCGGCATGCGCTTCGCGACCCCTTTTACCTCGGACGCGCGGGCGGCGACGGCCGCCGGGCTGCTGTAGCTCCCCGGCTCGACGATCACGATCCCGATCGAGACCGAGACCAATGGCGTGCGCAGCACGTTGCCGTTGCGCTCCTCGGACTCGATCCATCCGCGCGCCCGGTCGGCGGGGTCGTACAGCGCCGGGATCGCCTCGTCGAACCGGCGCGTGATCTCTGTCGCGATCGTCTCGGCCAGGCTCGGCTCGGTCAGGATGACGAAGTCGTCGCCGCCGACGTGGCCCGCGAAGTGGCTCGCCGAGTGCTTCTCCTCGAGGACCTCGAGGATGATCGTGGCCAGGGTCTTGATGACGTCGTCGCCGCGCAGGAAGCCGTAGTGGTCGTTGAAGCTCTTGAAGGCGTCGATGTCGGGGTAGAGGACCGCGAACCGCAGGCGCTGGGCGAGCCGCCGCCCGATCTCGCGCAGGATGTCCGCGTTGCCGCTCATGCCGGTCAGCGGGCTCAGCCCCCGGGCCGTGGTCGAGCGCGTCATCACGGCGCGGAGCCTGGCCACGAGCTCCTCGGGGATGAAGGGCTTGGTCACGTAGTCGTCGGCGCCGGACAGCAGGTGCTCCACCTTGTCCTTCAGCGAGTCGCGCACGGTGAGGAACACGACCGGGATGAGACGCGTGCGGAAGTCCTCTCGCAGCTCGGCCATGATCTGGTCGCCGGTCGTCTCACCGAGCATGAGGTCGAGGAGGATGATGTCGGGCCGCCACTCGACCGCGGCCTCATGCGCGGCGCGGCCGTCGCTGACGGTCACGCATTCGAACCCCGCGCGGTCGAGCACACGCTTGACGAGGCGGAGGACCTGCTCGTCGTCGTCGACCACGAGCGCGATGTCGCGGTGCATCAGGGCGGAGTGGGGATGGTCCGACGCCGTTCCGGGCTTGCGGACAAGCGTCACGGGGCGTTGGGCGCCGGCCGGGGCAGCTTGTCCGTCAGCGCGATCGCGCGCTCGGCGGCCTGGCGTATCTCCTGGATGTCGGCCTTGACGGCGGCGGCGTCATTCGTCTCGTCCGCGATCAGCTCGCTGTAGTTGACGATCACGGCCAGCAGGTTGCGAAACTCGTGGATCAGGGCGCGGCCGGGGTCCTCGGGGAGGTGGTCGGTGGTCAAAGTCGCTTCACCAGCCGCCAGCGGTTGCGGTCGCCGTCGCGCTCGTAGCCGAGCTCGTCGAGGAGCGACCGCGCGATCGCCAGGCCGCGGCCGTCCTCGCTCTCGACGGCCGGCATCTCGCGTGAGAGGTGCTCGTGCACGGGCGGGCCCCAGTCGCTGAGCAGGGCGACGACCGTCCCGCCTTCGAGGTGTAGCGCGTAGTCCACGCTCTGGGTGCCGCCCGGCCGGCCGTGCGTCAACACGTTGCTGCCGATCTCCCCGAGCGCCGTCTCGAAGAGCATCAGCTCGCGGTCGTCCTCGCCCCTGCCCGTGGCGCGGCGCAAGCGCTCGACAGAGCGGTGGAGGACCTCGAGGCCACGATCGAGGTCGGAAAAGGAGGCCCGGAACTCAAAGTCATGGCTCCCCATCGGCTCAGAGGCCGGTGAGGGCTTCCTCGACTGTGGCGTAGTAGGGGAACACCCGGTCCAGGGTCGTGAGCTCGAGGACGACGCGCACCTGCTGGTTGGGCGCGGCGAGTCGGAGCTCGCCCTGGCCGTTGCGAATCTGCTTCAGGGCGGAGATCACCGAGCCGAGCCCCGTCGAGTCGACGAAGCTCACGCCCTCCATGTCGATCACGACCTTCGCCGGGGCGTTCTTGACGGCCTCGCCGATCGCCTCCTTGAGCGCGGGCGCGCCCGCGACGTCCAGGCGTCCGGTCGGGGCGAGGATGGTCACGCCGTTGTCGGCGGGTCGGGTCTCGACGTCGAGGGCCACAGCCGGAAGAGCATATGGCAGGGAAGAGCGACTTTAGCCCCTCTAGACTTCGTGGCCGTGAACGCCACCCAGGCCGTCCAGCGCGTGCTGGTCGTAGACGACGAGGAGCCGCTGGCGCGATTCATGGAGCGGACCCTTCGGAGTCGCGGCTTCGATTGTGACGTGGCCCTGAACGGGGCCGAGGCGCGCCGCCTGTTCGAGGCCCGCGACTACGCCCTCGCGCTCCTCGACGTGCGTCTTCCCGACGAGTCCGGCTACGGCCTGCTGGAAGAGCTCCGGTCGGTGCGGCCGGACACCGCCGTGGTGATGATCTCCGGCGTCGACGATGCCGAGCTGGGCAGGGCGGCGCTCGACCACGGCGCATACGCGTACCACGTCAAGCCGGTCGGCGCGACGCAGCTCTACCTGCTGGTGGTCAACAACCTCAACCGGAGAGGCCTCGAGCTGGAGCACCGCGCGAGCGTCGAGCGGCTCGAGGGGCTGGTCGAGGAGCGAACGGAGCAGGTGCGCCGCGCGGCCGAGCTGCAGTCGGGGATGCTCCCCGCCTCTCCATTCCGCGAGGCAGGATTCGAGATCGCGGCCCACTTCACCGCCGCCCGCGAGATCAGCGGCGACTTCTACGACTGGTATCGCTCCGACGGCGGCCGCGTGATGCTTACCCTGGGCGATGTGATGGGCAAGGGCCTGCCGGCCTCGCTGATGATGGCGACGGCGCGCGCCGCCCTGCGCGGGGTCGCGGGCGTCGAGCCGCTCGAGTCAGGGGTCCAGCAGGCCGCGACGGTGATGTCCGCCGCGCTCGAGGTCAACAGCGCCTACGTGACCGTCTTCCACTGCGCGTTCGACCCGGCCTCCGGCGAGCTGGAGTACGTCGACGCGGGGCACGGCCACGCGAGGCTGCTCCGGGGCACGACCGGCCAGGAGCTGCTGGTCCGGCGCAGCGCGCCGATCGGCATCTTCCCCGACACGCAGTTCATCGGCGGCAGGGTCAGCCTGAACCCGGGCGACTCGCTGGTCGTGTTCTCGGACGGCCTGCTCGACCTCCGGCCGGACCTGGCGACCAGGGAGGTGCAGCTGCCCTCTGAGGCCCGGCGGGCGGCGAGCGCGCAGCAAATGGTCGACATCCTGGCCCAGGGCGCGCGGGACAGGGAGCTGGCTGACGACGTCACCGTGGTGGCCCTGAAGCGCCTCTGACTTCCCTTTCGTTGCCGCAAAACGGAAGTCTTTAAGAGGGCTGAACCGCGCCTGGTCGTGGCTAGACTTGGAGCCCTGCGCACGTTCAATCCCGCCAGGGGGGGCGAGGGTTCTGGGGTGTTGCCAAGGGTTGGGGAGCCCGCCTCATGGACCCGACTCGTGGTGCGCCGAGCCATGCCTTTCGCTTTCGCCGCCGCCAGCCTGACCGCGATCCTCGGCGTGGTGGACGCCGCGGCGATGCGACCCGAGTTCGCGTTCCCGCTGTTCATGGCCCTGGTCGTGTTCGCTGCCGTGCTTGCGGGGGTGGCAGTCGCGTCCAGCGACCTGGTGCGCAGGTCGCGTCTGGCCGCCGTCGAGGCCGAGCACCGTATCGCCGACCTGAGCGCGAGCGAGCGCCGCCTCCGCGGCACCATCGAGTCGGCCGGTGTCGGGCTCGGTGCGGCGGACATGCAGGGCAACCTCGTCCATGTCACCGAGCGCCTGGCGGCCATCCTCGGCCGGGACCGCGAGGAGCTGGCCGGGGCTGCGATCATCGACCTCGCCGCCGAAGCGGAGCGGGCCGCGATCTCCGAAGGGCTCGCCTTGCTCCAGAACGGCGACGTGACGCGCTGGGAGGGCGATCTGAGCAACGCGACCGGCCTCCTGCTCGCCCGCCTGCCCAACACCACGACCGGCGAGCCGGTGCTCCTCGTCCAGGCCACGGACGTCGCCTCCCGCAGACGCGCCGAGGCGCTG
>JBKPCW010000186.1:0-4058 GCA_046727555.1 Candidatus Dormiibacterota bacterium
TCGACGGCCGCCAGCGCCTCGTCGAGCGAGCCGAAGCAGCTGCGCGGCGAGACCTTCAGGTCCCGCTGGAGGGCCGCCAGCGCCGCGGGGTCGGAGTCGACGAAACCGACGATCTCCACCTCGTCCACCGCGGGCGCCACCTGGCGGGCCCAGTCTCGGCCCCAGCTGCCCATGCCAACCTGCAGGATTCGCAACCGCCGGTCCTTGCGGGCGCTCACGCTGATTTGCGCCGACCTTGCTGCTGGAACATCTCGACGATCTCTTTCACGGTCGTCGCGTCTTCGGGACGCTTGTCGGCACTCCGAAACGAGACGATGCGAGGAAACCGCAGCGCGTAGCCGGGTCCATCGCCGACTTTGCCGGCGGTGTGGTTCGTCCCAGGGGTGATCTCGTCCGCGAGCACCTCGACCACGACCTCCGGCTTCAGCCAGACGTCAGGCGTCAGCAGCGAGCGCACGCGCGCGGGCTTCGCCTTCACCTGCAGCTTGTCGGCGCGCTCATGGATCTCGCGCCATCCGGCATCGGACAGCCCGGTTCCGATCTTGGTGATGGTGTCGAAGCGATCGTGCTCGGAGTCATAGACGCCCGCGAGCAGAGCCCCAAGGCCGAACTCAGTCCTCTTGCCTTTACCGAAGTAGTAACCCAGCAGGACGAGATCGACCGTGTCGTTGAGCTGTCCGCTCGAGGTCCGCTTCAGCTTGACCCAGTTGAAGTTCCGCGCCCCGGCCTGGTACGGCGAGTCCATGCGCTTGACCACGACGCCTTCCAGGCCCTTGCTGATGTTGTCGAGCAGGGTCGCGGTCAGCTCCTCGGCGGAATCGGTCATGGTCAGGGGCGCCGGCGTCAAAATCCTGGACTCGCCCAGCACCGCCTCCAGCAGCTCGTACCTGTCCTTATAGGGCAGCGGCGTCAGGTCCTTACCGTTGCGATAGAGGACGTCGAAGACGAACGCGACCAGCGGCATGGTGGCGGCCGCCTCTTCGATGCCGTGCTGGCGGCGGCGCGATGCCGTCTGCTGGAACATCAGGTACTCCTCCGACTCGGGGTTGTAGCCGATCGCCTCGCCGTCCAGGATCAAATTTCGGTCCTTGAGCTTCTTTGCCGCCGCCACCAGCTCGACGAACATGAGGCTGAAGTCCTCGAGGTTGCGCGAGAAGATCCGCACCCTCGACCCGTCCTTGTGAATCTGCACCCGAATTCCGTCGTACTTCGGCTGCACGACCACGCTGCCCAGCTTCTTGATCACGGCCTCGGGGTTCGGCAGCCGCTCCGCCAGCTGCGGACGAATCGGCCGGCCGACCGTGATCTTCAGAGCCGCGATGCCTCGCTCGCCTTCGGTCCAGAAGGTCTTCGCGATCAGGCCGAGGTCGGAGGTCCGGTTGTAAGCCGCTTCCAGGGCTGGGCGCATGGACCGGTCGCCCTTCTTCGCGAAGGAAAGCGCTTCGAGCACCGTGGGATCGCCGATGCCGAGTCGCAGGCGGCCAAGAGCCATCCGCACGAGGTGCTTGGCCGATCGCGCGTCGAGGTCGCGCAGGAGCGAGGCGAACAGCGTCCGCTTCTTCTCGACCGAGCCTGGTCCGACCGACGCCGCGATCTCCATCAGCCTGGAATGCGCCTCGGTGATGGAAGGCGTTTTGGCGGCCGATCCGGTCGACAGCTTCTCCGCGACGAGACCAAGGTCACCGAGCGTGTTGAAAAGCTGCGTGACCTCGGGCATCGGGCGGCCCGCCGCCTGCGCGATCGACGCCATCACGAGCTTCTCGCCCATGCCGATCTCGACGGGTTCGAAGAATGGAACCAGGCGCCCCTGGATCAAGTACGTGACGGGCTGGATCTCGTCAGGGGTGGTCCTGGCGTAGAGCTCGGCCAGGGTCTTGACCAGCTCGTTGCGGCTGCGCGTGGCCTCCATCCGGTCGAGGTAGGTGCTCAGCTCGGCAAAGGTCATGACGATCAAGAACACCATGACAGACTTCCTCCGGATGTCTGACCTCGGGAAAGTCCGCGCCCTGACGTTCGACGTTTTCGGGACGGCCGTCGACTGGCGAACCGGCGTCACCCTGGAAGGTCGAAGCCTCGGCGCTCGACTTGGCGTCGAGGCGGACTGGGAGAGGGTGGCGGACGCATGGCGCAGCCTCTACGTCCCATACATGAACCGCGTCCGCACCGGCGAGCTGCCATGGACCAACTTCGACCGCCTCCATCGCATGTCGCTCGACCAGGTTCTGGACGAGCTGGACATCGACGGATTTGACGCGGCCGCCCGGGACGAATTCACGCTTGCCTGGGAGCGCCTGCCGCCCTGGCCCGACGCGCAGGCCGGCCTGGCGACGCTGGGCAAGCGGTTCACCGTGGCCACGCTGTCGAACGGCAACCGGAGCCAGCAGGAGGCGCTGATGCGCTTCAGCGGCCTGCCGTTCCAGCGCCTCATTTCGGCAGAGGACTTCAAGCATTACAAGCCCGACCCCGAGGTCTACCTGGGCGCGGCGGCGGCGCTCGGTCTGGCGCCGGATCGAGTGATGATGGTCGCGGCCCACAAAGCCGACCTCAGGGCCGCTCGGTCGGCCGGCCTGCGTACAGCGTTTGTCGAGCGGGCCCTCGAGAGCGGACCCTCGGGCAGCTCAGATCGGCTGCCCGATGCCGAATCCGACCTGCAGGCGGTCGACTTCATTGACCTGGCACGTCAGCTGGACGGCTGATCCTCACGATGCACGGCTTCGAGTAGCGCGTAGCGCACGGCTCGCCGGACCACGAACGGTTCGTTTGCATGGCGCCTGCGCGTCGCCGCGTCGACAACCCACCTGGCCCGGTGCACGAATCGCAGGTGCTCCCTCAGGTACTCCCTCAGCTCGGCCAGGCTGCCGAATGGAACTCGGTGCCAGAAACGGCCGGTTCGGCCGCGTTTGAACAGCCTCTCGCGCACCACCTGCGCGACCGCGCGATCCGACGCTCGGTCGTTTACGAGCTCGACCCCGGAGGTGCTCACGACGCCAAAGCGCTGAAATCCCCGTGCCTTCCTGAGCTCGGCGTACGCGAAGACGCGGGAATCGGGTCGTGCGTCGATCAGGATCCCGCGCGGCGCGAGGACTCTATGAACTTCGCGCAGGGCATCGACCATGCCCTCTCGTGCGACGCATCAAAGGGTCCACGACAGAATCACCACGTCAAAGGCGCCGTCTCGATACGGCAACCGCTGCGCCGCACCGACGGCAAACCTGGCATGGAGTACGCCGGCCTTGCGGGCGCTTTTCCTGGCGGCTGCGATGGCTTCCTCATCGGGATCCAGCCCGTGGACGCTGGATGCGTACGGTGCGAGGTTGAGGGCGAAGCGGCCATCGCCGCACCCGAGATCCAGGACGCGCTTGCCGCGCACCAGACTCTCGCCGCCCCACTCGCGGAGCTCGTCGAGGGGGAGCGGGCGAAGCGCGGAGGACAGCGCCGGGACGTGCCTTCCGACGTCGCCCAGAGCTCCCGGCGCGCGGTCCTTCATCTGTTCGCGCAGCATAAGTCGCGTCGGATGATCGTCGGTAAGCAGCCGTGGAAAAGTAGCCGCTCGTGTTCGCGCGTGTAGAAGTGTGCTGCTTGATCAATGGTTGAAAATTCCTATTGACGGTTCGCAAAAGCGCGTTTATGGTCTCTGCACCCAGAGCTCGGAGGGGGTTCTGGTGTGTTGCCCGCTTTTAGTACGAGAGGAAGGGTCATGGGGCTGATCATCGGGCGTGGCTTTGCGCGCCCCACGTTTTCTGGCGCTCCGCAGCAGAGGTTGAGGCGCGTCGGAGCGGCGCTTGCGGGAGCCTCCCTGGCTCTCGGCACTCTTGTCTTTCAGGAGGTGGCGGCGCCGCTCGCCGTGCACGGCTTCAACGCGCCCTCTGCGGTGTCCGACGTGAACCCGAACTCGCTGACCGCCGGCACGCTCTTCGGCGGTCGCACGGTCGGCTTCGCCGTCAACCCGATCAACACCCAGATCGTGTTCGCGGCCACCGAGTTCGGTGGCCTGTGGCGCAGCAGCGACCATGGCTCCACGTGGTCCCATGTCGACCAGGTGCCGCTGACGGCGATGG
>JBKPCW010000187.1:0-5070 GCA_046727555.1 Candidatus Dormiibacterota bacterium
GCCTCCGCAGGGCGCCGGTCTGCTGCGGCGAGTCGGCGGCGACGCCGAGCAGATCTGCTTCGGCTGGTGGCCCGGCGACGTCCACGTTCGCGAGGCGGCCTTCTACGCCTACGGCTATCCCGCACCTCCGGGCATCGAGCAAGTGCATGTCAGGCCGAACGGCGCCGCGTGGAGTGAGCGCTCCGGTGAATTCGTCCTCGCGTACGACGCGGTCCGCGAGACCGACGACCCGCGGCGTCGTATACATGAGTTCGCCGAGAGCACCTACGAGGAGGCGTCTCGCTTGATGGATTGGCCCAAGGAGCTGTTGCCACGATGACCGAGACCTGCACGCACATCGACCAGATCAAGGACGTGACGCCGTCCGGCCCCGGCTGCGTCGAGTGCCTCGCCGCCCGCCGCCACGACTGGGTGCACCTTCGTGTGTGTCAGGAATGCGGGCACGTCGGTTGCTGCGACAACTCGCCGGGCAAGCACGCCAGCAAACACAATCGCGCCACCGAGCATCCCGTCATCCGCTCCTTCGAGCCGGGCGAGGAC
Source organism: Candidatus Dormiibacterota bacterium (assembly GCA_046727555.1). Taxonomy (GTDB): domain Bacteria; phylum Chloroflexota; class Dormibacteria; order Dormibacterales; family Dormibacteraceae; genus 40CM-4-65-16. Next base: position 541 of record JBKPCW010000187.1, read on the forward strand.
TGGTACTACTGCTACCCCGACGACGTGATGTTCGAGCTGGAGGGCGCGCCGCCGGCGCCTTCACACCCCTAGGCGACCGCTCTCAGCAGCCGACGAGCGGCAGCGGGTCGGTCGGCAGCCCGCCGACCTCGAGCTGCAGGTGCAGGTGGGACCCTATCGACAAGCCCGTGCTGCCGACGAGCCCGACCTTCTGGCCTTGCTGGATCACCTGGCCGACGGTCAGCGACGTGTCCTCCATGTGGGCGTAGATCTCGACCAGCCCGTAGCTGTCCATCACCTCCACCCGCAGGCCGAAGTAATCGGCGTAGCCCGCCGCCGTCACCTTGCCTCCAGCCGCCGCGTTGATCGGGGTGCCGTACTCGGCCAGCAGGTCGACGCCGCTGTGGAAGTGCAGGTACCCCGCGTAAGGCGGCTCCAGCGCGAAGTTCGTCGGCCCGAACTTCTGGATGATCTCGGCGCCCTGGATGGGGCACTGCAGAGCGCCAGGGTGCAACGGGTCCGCGGGCACGCCGGTGCTGAGGTTCGGGCCGATGGCAGGATCGACGGGGATGACGAGGACCGTGCCCGGCTTCAGGTCGGGCCCGCGGAGGTGATTGAAGCCGAGCAGCGTCGTCACGTCGACGCCGTAGGCGCTGGCCAGACCGGTCGGCGTGTCACCAGGCCTGACGACCACGACCACACCAGGGAGCGGTGGCAGCTCGAGAGCCTGGCCGGCCTTGAGCGGCAGCTTCAGCCCCGGGTTGGACCAGGTGATCATGCGCAGCGTCAGGTTGAAAGCGCGCGCGATGACGTCGAGCGTGTCGCCCTCCTTCACCACGTAGCGGATCGCGTTGCGGTTCGGCAGCGCCGCGGTCGGGATCGACACCGGCTGGATGATGGTGCTGTCGCGGCCGAGGGCGACGTCGCCGAAGCTGCCTTCGTTGGCGGCCTGAACGTTCAGCGCCGCGGCGCGCGTGACGCCGGACAGGCTCATATCGACAGCGCTGTAGCCCGCGATCGCCGCCGCCATCAAGAGGACGGCCGCGTGGCTCGCGAAGCGGTAACTGCGCAACGCCTACCCCCAGGCTCGTTCCGCGGCGGGAGCGCGGAAGTCCGGGGGAGGGTAACAAAGGGGCCATAGGCGCGTCAACGCGCCCATGGCCTCATCGAACGCCTATTCGACCCAGATCTCGACGGTCTTGTTCTGGGCCTCGTCCTCGACCTCGATCAGCTTGCCAAGCTCGCCTTCCGCGATCATCTGGTTGATCGCGTCCCAGTCCACTGCCACGTCCTTCATCTCCGGCGAGAAGGACTGGGCCATCTTCATGCCCCATCGGACGATGCTGACGGGCATCTTGATGTTGACCGCCGGCTTGCCGTCCTTGGTGTGGTCGACGACACGGATGCGCAGGCTCTTCGCGCCCTGTGCGACTGCCATGTTCATATCACCTCCAACTCCCTACGCTGGCATCCGCCCGCCTGCGCCGGAAAGGGCCCAACGGACGAATGTGGCAGGGCCATTGGTCAGCGCCGTCGCGGCAGCCGCTTCTCGAACCAGTGGTGGGCGTACGGCTCGTCGTTGAACGGCGCCACCTCTTTGTAGCCCGAGCTCCGGTAGAGCCGGATCGCCTCCTTCAGCGAGCGGTTGGTCTCGAGGTGGACGGCGCGCGCGCCCATCTCGGCGGCGTGGCTCTCGAGGACCGCCAGCAGCCGCCTGCCCAGGCCGAGGCCGCGCGCGGACGGCGCGACCCACATGCGCTTCAGCTCCGCGGGCGCGCGGCCGTGGAACTTGAGCGCGCCGCACCCCACGGGCCGCCCGCGCAGGCGTGCGACCACGAGCTCACCGTTCGGCGGCACCAGCTCGGCCGGCTCGGCGGTGATCCCTCGTGTGGGGTCGAAGCCGGCGCTGAACCGCCGGTTGAGCTCCTCGAAATACTGGCCGATGCACCACCTGGCGTCGGGCGAGGCTGGGTCTTCGACCGCGATCTCGACCATCGAGGCGGTCAGCAGGCGCTCCACGTCCGCGACCGCCGCCAGCAGCCGCGAACGCTGGCCCTGGTTCAACGGCTTCAAGAAGCCGAGTGCCACGTCGTCGGCGCGGCGGTCGAGCTCCGCGCGCTCTTTGAGCCCGGCGCGGGTGAGCCGGACACGGCGCACCCGGCCGTCACGGGCGCTCGGCGCGATGGTCACCAGGCCCTGCCGGCGGAGCGACTGGAGAACGCGCGTCGCGTAACCGGAGTCGAGGCCCAGCCGGGAACGAAGCTCACGCACCTCGGCGCCGTCGGGGCCGATCTCCCACAGCGTCCGCGACTCGCCCATCGGCCGGTCGCGGCCAAGGAAGCCGTCGGTGAGGGCGCCGATGCGCTGCGCCACGGTGCGGTTGAAGGAGCGGACGGCGTCGACTGCTGCGCGATCCAATTTCTCTGACCTGAGTCAGAGAATCTTAGCCTGCCGCTGTGACCAGCACAGTCTTGCCGGTAGTGCGACCCGCGGCGACGTCGGCGAGCGCGGCGGCGCCCCCATCCAGCGGCAGCGTCCGCGAGATATAAGGCGCGATCTCTCCTGCCCGGTAGAGCCGGAGCAGCTCGTCGGCACATGCGTCGACGAGGTCCCGGCGCCGCTCGTTGTACAGACCCCAGTGCAGGCCGACCACGGAGTAGTTCTTGACCAGGACGTGGTTGGCGCGGGCCTGCGGGATCTGCCCGGAGGTGAAGCCGACCACCACCAGGCGGCCCTCAAAGGCGATGCACTTTGTGGATTTCTCGAACGCGTCGCCGCCCACCGGGTCATAGACGACGTCGGCCCCGTGGCCCCGGGTGAAGTCCTTGACGGCCTGGACCAGGTCCTCCGTGCGGTGCTCGACCACGAGGTCCGCGCCGAGCCGCCTGCACACCTCCGCCTTCTCCGGAGCTCCGACCGACGCGATCACCGTCGCGCCGGCTGCCTTCCCCAGCTGGACCGCGGCGCTGCCGACGCCGCCCGCGGCGGCGTGGACGAGCAGGAACTCGCCCGGCTGGATGTGGGCCCGCCGGTGCAGCCCGAACCAGCCCGTCTCGTAGTTGATGAAGAAGGCGGCCGCGTGCTCGAAGGACATCGTGTCCGGGATGCGCAGGACATCGGCTGGAAACGCGTTCGCCGCCTCGGCGTAGCCGCCGCCGCTGAGACCGCCGGCCAAAAGGCGGGCGAGGACGCGCTCGCCGGGCGCGAAGCCGCTTCCACTCGGAGCCTCGACCACGACCCCCGCGACCTCCGCGCCGGGCACGAACGGCAGCTCGGGCCTTTGCTGGTAGGTGCCGGCGACGAGAAGAGAGTCGAAGAAGTTGACGCCGGCCGCCCTGACCGCGATCCGTACCGTGCCGGCTGGAGTGGGCGCGTCGGCGAGGTCCTCAAAGGTCATCGATTCCGGCGGCCCGTGGCGCCGAACGACCCACGCTCTCACGAGCGCAAGACGGATTCGTACAGCTCGACCGTCCTGGCGGCGATCGCCGGCCAGCCGAAGTGCTCGATCACGCGGCGCCGGCCCGCCTCAGCCATGGCCCGCGCCAGCGCGGAGTCGCCGAGCAGGAGCCGGATCTTCTCCGCCATCCCCGCCGCGAACCTGTCCGGGTCGTCGGCGTCGTAGTCGACCAGAAAGCCGGTCTCCCCTTCGACGACGATCTCCGGGATGCCGCCCACGCGCGACGCCACGACCGCCGTCTCGCACGCCATGGCCTCGAGGATGACGAGGCCGAAAGGTTCGTAGACGGACGGGCAGACGAAGACCGAGGCGTGCGAGTGGAGATGGATCAGGTCCTCGCGCGGGATGAAGTGGTCGATCCAGACCAGGTCGCGGCCCCTGGCGCGCACCTGCTCGACCAGGCCGTTCACCTCAGCGGCGATCTCGGGCGTGTCCGGGCTGCTGGCGACGATGACGACCTGGTGGTCGTTGTCGAGCTTCAGCACCGCATTGAGCAGGTGCGGCAGGCCCTTCTGCCTTGTCATCCGGCCGTTGAAGAAGGCGTAGGGGCGGTTGCCGTCGACCCCGTAGCGCGCCAGGGTCTCGGGCGACAGCCTGCGCCTGTAGACCTCGGCGTCGATGCCGTTGTGGATGACGTGGACGCGCGCGGGATCGACCTGGGGGTAGCACTCCAGGATGTCCTTGCGCACGCCCCTGGAGACGGCGACCACGGCGTCCGCTCCCTCGATCCCGGTGCGCTCGCAGAAGAGCGACAGCGCGTAGCCGCCGCCAAGCTGCTCCGCCTTCCACGGCCGCAGCGGCTCGAGGCTGTGGACCGTCATCACGTGCGGGATCGACCACATCAGCCGCGCGAGATGTCCGCCGAAGCTCGCGTACCAGGTGTGGCTGTGTGCCAGCGCAACGCCTTTGGCGGCGCCCGCCATGGCGAGGTCGATCGACATTGCCTGCAGCGCGGCCGCTTCGGGCTTCGGCTCGGCGACCTGGTCCCAGGCCCTGAACGCCACCACGTCGGGCTCCTCACGCGGCGCGCCCCAGCACAGGACGGTGACGTCGACGAGCCGGCGCAGCGCGGGGACGATGTACTCGACGTGGGT
>JBKPCW010000188.1:0-10371 GCA_046727555.1 Candidatus Dormiibacterota bacterium
TTACTTTCGCTACCAGGCTCGCGCCGACGACATGATCATCAGCGCCGGCTACAACATCGCGGGCCCCGAGGTCGAGGAGGCTCTGCTCCGCCACCCCGCCGTGGCCGAGGCTGCGGTCGTTGGCGTCCCGGACGAGCGGCGCGGGATGGTGGTCAAGGCGGTGGTCGTGCTCCAAAAAGGCGCCGAGCTCGGACCGGAGCCCGCGAAAACCCTGCAGGATTTCGTCAAGAGCGAGATCGCTCCCTACAAGTATCCGCGCCTGATCGAGTTCGTCGATTCACTGCCGCGCACGGCAACCGGCAAGCTGCAGCGCTTTCGGTTGCGCGGTGGAGGCTGAGGTCTCGATGCCGGCGCTCGACATCGCGATCATCGGTGCGGGACCTGCGGGGTTATACCTGGCGACACTGGTCAAGCTCCTGAACCGCGAGCACCGGATCGAGGTCTGGGAGCGCAACGCCGCGGATGACACTTTCGGTTTCGGTGTCGTGTTCTCGGACGAGACTCTCAGCGGAATCGAGAATGCCGACTCCGATTTCTTCGAGCGCCTGTCCAGGAGCTTTGCGATCTGGGACGACATCGACGTGCACTTCAAGCGCGAGGTGCTGACGTCGGGCGGTCACGGTTTCGCCGCCATCAGCCGGCAGCGGCTGCTGGCGATCCTGCGTGAACGCTGTGAGGAGTTTGGAGTGAGGATTCACCACCGGCAGCAGGCGCCGGCCACCGATCAGCTGTCCGGCTCGTTCGACCTGGTGGTGGGAGCCGACGGGGTCAACAGCCTGACCCGTAGCTCGCGCACCGACGTCTTCCAGCCGGACGTCGATCTCCGGCATGCGCGGTACATATGGCTCGGCACACCGCTTGTCTTCGACGCCTTCAAGTTCTTCATCGCGGACACCGAAATCGGCACCGTGCAGGCGCATGCGTATCCGTACAGCGACTCGATGAGCACCTTCATCGTCGAGCTTGCGGAGGAAAGCTGGAAGCGCAGCGGCCAGGTCGACTCGGCCGACCGCTCGTGGAAGCCGGGCGAGAACGACGAGGCCGGGATCGAGTTCTGCGCCGAGATCTTCAGGGATGCCCTGCACGGCGCCCCGCTGGTCGGCAACAACAGTCGCTGGATCCGCTTCCCCACGGTCCGGACGCGGTGCTGGCATGACGGCAACACGATCCTCATCGGGGACGCGGCGCACACCGCGCACTTCTCGATCGGCTCGGGTACCAAGCTCGCGATGGAGGATGCGCTCGCGCTGGCGGCCTGCCTACACGAAAACCACAGCGTCGAGACGGCGCTCGTCGCATACGAGACCGAGCGCCGCCCGGTGGTCGAGAGCGCCCAGCGGGCAGCGCAGGCGAGCCTCGAGTGGTTCGAGAACATCGGACAGTACATCCACCAGGAGCCGCTGCAGTTCGCCTTCAACCTGCTGACGCGAAGCCGGCGCGTCACCTACTCGAACCTGAAAGTGCGGGACCCGGAGTTCGTGGCGCGCGTCGAAACCTGGTTCCACCCCGACGGCGCGCCCGGGCCCCCGATGTTCGTGCCGATTCGCCTCCGCAACCTCGAGCTGCCGAACCGCGTCATCGTCTCGGCGATGGACATGTACAGCGCCGAGGACGGGCTGATCGGCGATTTCCATCTCGTCCACCTCGGCAGCAAGGCGCTCGGAGGCGCGGCGCTCGTCATGACCGAGATGGTCTGCGTCTCACGAGAAGGGCGCATCTCCCCCGGCTGCGCGGGGATGTACGCGCCAGAGCATGAGGTCGCGTTCACACGCCTCGTGGACTTTGTGCACGAGCAGACGCCGGCGAAGATCGGCCTGCAGCTCGGTCACTCGGGGCGGAAAGGCTCGACCAGGCTGATGTGGGATGGCATGGACGAGCCCCTCCAGTCCGGGAACTGGGACCTGATCGCGCCCTCGCCTCTTCCTTATATATCTGTGAGCCAGGTCCCTCGCGAGATGACCCGCGCAGACATGGACGCCGTCCGCGGCCAGTTCGTCGAGGCGACCATGATGGCGGCGCGGGCCGGTTTCGACCTGCTCGAGCTGCATTGTGCGCACGGTTACCTGCTCGCGAGCTTCATCTCACCGCTCACCAACCGGCGGAGCGACGAGTACGGCGGCGATCTGGAGAACCGCCTTCGCTACCCGCTCGAGGTGTTCGACGCCGTTCGAACCGAGTGGCCGGCCGACAGGCCGATGAGCATTCGAATGTCGGCCACCGACTGGTACGAAGGAGGGCTCAGCGCCGGGGATTCGGTCGCGGTCGCGCGCGCTTTTGCCACCCATGGCGTGGACGCCATCGACGTCTCCACCGGCCAGACGGTCGCCGAGGAGCAGCCGAGCTTCGGGCGCAGCTACCAGACACCGTTCTCGGACCGCATCCGCAACCGGACCGGCGTGAAGACGATCGCCGTCGGGGCGATCAGCAGCTACGACGACGTCAACACGATCATCCTCGCCGGACGCGCCGATCTCTGCGCACTCGGCCGGGCGCACCTCTACGACCCCGCGTGGACCCTCCACGCGGCGGCCGAGCAGGATGTCGCCGTGAGCTGGCCGCTGCAGTTCCAGCGCGGCAGTCGAAAGCCACCGTCGGGCCGGACTGACGGCCCGCGTCCGCGGCTCGAGCTCATCCGCGCCGGTGCGCGCGGCGGCCACAGGCGCTGGCGGCCGAACCCAACCATGTAGCGCTACCCTTGGAGCCTGGCGCTTTCCGTTCTGTTTCCTGGAGGCTGGGACGGTGAACAAGAAGATCCAACTCGACGAGAACGACATCCCCGAACGCTGGTACAACATCCTGCCCGACATGCCGGCGCCGCCGGCGCCGTACCTGAACCCGCAGACCCTGCAACCGATGGGACCCGCTGACCTGGCGCCGATCTTCCCGCAGGCGATCATCGCCCAGGAGGTGTCGGCCGAGCCGTGGATCGAGATTCCCGATCAGGTCCGCGAGGTCTATCGAATCTGGAGGCCGAGCCCCGTGTATCGAGCCGACCGGCTCGAGAAAGCGCTGGACACGCCCGCCCACATCTATTTCAAGTACGAGGGGGTCTCGCCGGCCGGCTCCCACAAACCCAACACCGCGGTGCCGCAGGCCTACTACAACGCGCAGGAAGGCGTGAAGAGGCTGACCACTGAGACCGGCGCCGGACAGTGGGGCTCGGCGCTCGCGTTTGCCGGCTCGCTGTTCGGGCTCGAAGTCACGGTGTACATGGTCAAGGTGTCCTACGAACAGAAGCCATACCGGCGGGCGATGATGGAGACGTGGGGTGCGAAGGTGTATGCGTCCCCCACCGACCTGACCAACGCCGGGCGCGGCATCCTCGCCGGCGACCCTGACTCTCCTGGAAGCCTCGGCATCGCGATCTCGGAAGCGGTCGAGGACGCGGCCACACATGAAGACACCAAGTACTCACTCGGCTCGGTGGTCAACCACGTCCTTCTCCACCAGACGGTCATGGGCCTCGAGGCAAAGAAGCAGATGGAGATGGCGGGCGAGTACCCGGACGTCGTGATCGCGTGCGTCGGTGGAGGTTCAAACTTCGCCGGGCTGAGCTATCCGTTCATCGGCGACAAGCTCAAGGGCCGTCAGCCGCGCACGCGCTTCATCGCCGCCGAGCCCGCTGCGTGCCCGACGCTGACGCGCGGCGTATACGCGTTTGACTTCGGCGACGCGATCGGAATCGGCCCGGTGGTGAAGATGTACACGCTCGGTCACAGCTTCGTCCCGGACCGGATCCACTCTGGTGGCCTGCGCTACCACGGCGACGCACCGTCGCTGTGCGCGCTCGTGGAGCACAAGGTCGTCGAAGCCCGCGCCTACAAGCAGAACGAGGTCTTTGCCGAGGCGGTGCGCTTCGCGCGATGCGAGGGCTTCTTGCCGGCTCCGGAGTCGGCCCACGCGCTGCGAGCAGTGGTTGAGGAGGCCGCGGCGGCGCGGGAGGCGGGCGAGAAGCGGACCATCCTCTTCGGCCTCTCTGGCCACGGCCACTTCGACATGTCGGCCTACGACGCCTACTTCGCGGGCAAGCTGGAAGACATCGAGCTGTCGCAGTCGCGCATCGACGCGGCCATCGAGGAGTTGCCCAGGGTCCCCGCGATGACCTGATTTCCGTCACGTCTGGCCCGAAAAGCGCGGGATAATCCACCCATGATCAGCGGCGCCCACACCATCATTTTCAGCCGCGACGTCGATGCAGATCGGGCTTTCTTCCAGAACGTTCTCAGCCTTGACTCTGTAGACGCGGGAGGCGGTTGGCTGATCTTCGCGCTCCCACCCAGTGAGCTCGCCGTCCATCCAGCTGAGGCCGGAAAGCCAGGCCAGGAGGTCTATCTCCTGTGCGATGACATCGATCGCACCGTAGCTGAACTCGAAGCCCTCGGAGTCGCAGTCGAGAGGCCGTTTTACGACCAGGCTTGGGGACGCTTGGCCTTCATCCGTCTGCCAGGCGGCGGCAAGCTCGGGATCTATCAGCCGCGACACCCCAGACCGGAGAACGCTCCGAAGTAAGCAATGTCTACCCTGTCTGGCTGCGCTCGGAGACCTCCGGCGGCACAGGTTCACGCCTTGCCTGCAGACGGTGAACGGCGGCCGCAATGCCGGCTCCAGCAAACGGCCCGACCAGGTAGATCCACAGGTCTGACCAGGTCCCGTGAGAGAACACGGCAGCTACTAGAGTGGCGCTGAAGCCGACGGCCGGGTTGAACGCCGCACCTGAGACGGGGACAGGGCAATCGTGGTCAAGAAGATGAACGTGCCGACAAACTCGGTCAGAAGTCGTGCCTTCATCGCGGTCAGGTTAGCTTTCTGAAAAGAGAAAGGACCCGGTCCCTGATGGGCCCGGGTCCTTGGCGTCGGTGCTTAGACCGCGGTCGGCGCAGGAATGAGACCGAGCTGGGTCAGCTGGTCGAGCTGGTCGAAGTAGATGCGGGCCTCCGCAATCTTTCCGTTCTCGACCCGAAGAAGCTGAACGCCGTAGCCGACGACCTTCTTGTAGGTCGGCGCAATCGTGCCGGTCGGGCTCACGAGCGGGGCGGTGTGCGTGCCTTCCATCACGATCTCCTGGACGACCCAGGGGCCGCTGGTGATCTCGCTGCGGACTTTCATCTTGCCGTCAGGGAATGCCTTCAGCCAGGTCATGGCATACGCGGTGGCGTCCTTGGCGGTGTTGGCCTTGAAGCCGCCCGGCGCGTTGAACTTGATGTCGTCAGCGTGCAGCTCATTCAGCACCTTCTCATCGCGGGCGTTGAACGCCGCTACGAAACGGGCGGCCGTGTCTTTGGATTCGGTCATTGCGTCTCCTCCTAAGGAGTAAGCGCGAAGCGGAGGGCCAAGAGGCTACTGCCATCCGAGGCCGGCAACCGCGAGGACCGTTACAGCCCCCGACTCAGTCCAGAACAGTTGCCACTATAACAGAAAATGGTTGCGGGCGCGTGCTAATATTCCGCGGATCAAACGCCCACGCTTGCTATCCGTCGCCGAGGCTGCCGCCGAGCTCAATGCATCGGAGGCATACGTCCGCCGGCTGCTGATGAGGCAGCGACTGTACGGAATCAAAGTGGGAATCGTGTGGGCCATTTTTCCCGAGGACCTGCAAGCCTTCCTGCGCACGCGCCGCCGTCCTGGCCGCCCGCGCAAGCTCGTGGTAAGTGCCGTTGACCAGGCCTCGGCCAGACGCGTCGTCGGGGAACGCAAGCGGGCCGGGACCAACCGACTCCTCCGGAAGCCAGGGTAGCCAGGCTACGGAAAAAAGATGCGCGCGCAGAACCGTTGGGATTGGAGTACTGTGAACTTGGCCCCGAGGGACACGTTCACCGGAGTCGGAGTTGGTCGCAAGGCTGGTTCCGAAGCCGGAGAGGCGATCCGTTGGGGTCACTTTTTTGTACCGTCACTGTTGGGCTCGGCGACGTGAACACCCCCACGCTCCGGGCTGCGTCGCAATCACCAGGAACTGGTCTTCTCCTGCCATCTCGTGAGGTACTCCTGTGGAAAGAGAGTGACCTCGCGTTTGTCATCGAGGCAGCCCGGCGGGCGGAAACCTCCGGATACGACTCAGTCTGGGTCGGAGACTCGCTGCTGGCGCGTCCTCGTGGAGAGCCGTTAACCCTGCTGGCCGCTGTGGCCGGCGCGACAAAACGCGTCGCGCTCGGCACGGCCGTTCTTTTGCCGCTGCTTCGGCATCCGACCTCAATGGCGCATGCGGTCGCCACACTTGACCGTCTGGCCGAGGGCCGGCTCATCTTAGGAATCGGTCCCGGCGCCGAGCTCCCAGGCACGCATGCAGAACTGAAAGCAGTGGGTGTTCGGAGCGACCGACGGGTTGGCGACATGCTCACCGCGGTCGAACGCTGCAGACGTTTATGGCGGAATGAAGACCCCGATGTCGATTTGAATCCGCGGCCAACACGGGCGGCAGGTCCTCCGATCTGGTTGGGTGGCAGCGGTCCTCGGATGCTGCGCCTGGCCGGGGCGATGTTCGATGGCTGGCTTCCACTCAGCCCAACTCCGGCCGACTATGAATCAGGTCTTCGGGCCGTGCGTGAGGGAGCTGAAGAGGCGGGTCGCGATCCGGACAGTGTTGCTATGGGCGCTTATCTCACTGTCGCCATCTCCGACACCCACGACGACGCCGCCAGGCAACTTGATGGCTACATTCGTGCGTACTACGGGGTACCCGCCGAGATCATGGCCAAAACCATGGCGTGCCATGCGGGAACTCTGGAATCGGCTGCCGAATGGTTCGCGGCCTACCGGGCGGCAGGCGCACGGCATCTGGTCGTGCGGTTGGCGCGGCCTGACCTCAGCGATTACGACCAGATCGTCCGCGAACTCCTCGGAGCCGCCCGAATCCATTAATTCGGCGCGTACAGAAGTGATGGCTGACGTTCGCTTTGGACGCCCAGCCACATTCCTGATCCGCCGACGAGCAGCACACGTCCGTCAGCGAGAGTGACCGCGATCGCCTGATACCTGGCCACGGGAAGCGGCGCCGCCTGAGACCAGGTACGAGCCACGGGATCGTAGATCTCGGCCCGTGTCACGGGGTCGGCGCTCGTGTGCAACCCGACCGCGTCGGATCCACCCGAGAACAGCACTCGGCCGTCCCCCAGCAGCGCGGCGGAGTGGTAGTAAAGCCCCACTGGCATGGCCTCGGCGGACCTGATCTGCCCGGTGGCGTGGTCCCAGCGCATGACCCGTGCATTGACAGCCTGGATCGGGGCCCCCTCTGGTGTTGTGCCCTCTAGCACGGTTCCGCCGGCGAGAAGAACATCGCCCGACGGGAGTCCGGTGGCCGAGAACTGTGACCACGCACTGGGGAGTGACCCAGCATCGGTCCAGCCTCCCGATGCGGGGTCGTAAACCATTGCCTTCTGGGCGCCGACAACAAGCACTCGCTTGCCTGGAATGGCGGTGACGGTTTGCATATCGCCACCACTTTCAGCCAGGCCCAGCGGTATATCCGAAGTGCCGACCCAGCGATCTGTGGTCGCGTTGTAGAGGAGGGCGTGCCTGTCCAGCCCCTGGAGGGCGGTCAGCCAGATCCTGCCATCCGGGAGAAGGTCCAACCGCGACTGGCCGACTCTGCCGGGCGAAGTCGCCGGCGTCGCGATGCCGGTATTCAAGTCAATCACCTCAGCTTTGGCTGCGAGGACTTGCTGCGGGTCGACGGTGAGGAGTAAGACCTTGCCGTTGCCGAGCGGCGAGGCGAGGAATAGGGGCGGGCTCGGTGAGCCGATCCCGCATGCGTTGCACGGGGGAGCCTTACGGCTGAACGGCGTGGTCCATACATCCGATTTGGGGTCGTAGACCTGGAAGTCCGCGTTGCCGTACCTGGGCACCAGCAATACGCGGCCGTCCGGCAGGAGCTGCGCCGAGCCGGTGTAGGCGTCGATGGCGATTGGTTTTGCGGCCGCGAGCTGCCAACGCCCGGACCCGGCGGCCGATCGCGGCCCGGCGGGCATGCCTTTCGCCGCAGGGTCGTACAGCTCGGAACTGGCCAGCGCATCCCTGGACCCACTTCCGGCGATCACCAGGATCCGGCCGTTCGGTAGCGGCACGGCGAGGTGATTGCTGCGCGCGGTTGTCAACGCGCCCGTAGCGTTCCAGGCGCTAGTCGCCGGATCGAACACCTCAGAGGAGGCGAGCCGTCCCTCCTGGTCGGCGCCTCCGGTGACGAGCACCCTACCGTCGGCGAGAAGCGCTGCGGCGTGCGAGGTGCGTGCGCTTGCAAGGTCTGGGCCGGGCGACCACTCGTTTTTGGTGGGGTCGTACAGCAGTGTCGAACGCAGAATCGTCAATCCGTCTGCCGCGAGACCGCCTGCAAGGATTGCACGGCCGTCAACCAGGGCGGTCAGGGTGAATTGCCTTCTGGCATCGCCGATGCTGCCGGCGCTGACCCATCGCCCGACCGCAGCGTCAAACCGCTCGGCGCTACTGAGCAGCCGGTCAGGGTACCTCTGGTCAGCACCCCCCACGACCAGGACGCCGCCACCTCTGAGCAGCACGGCCGAATGGGCGAAGCGTGCATGTCCCAGCGCAGGGCCTGAAGTCCAGGTCGAGGAGTTCGGATTGAAGAACTGGCTGGTGGCCAGCGGTGATGTCTGCGTGCCTGTCCCGCCGCCCGCGACCAGAACCCGGCCGTCCGGAAGCGCTGTGCCGCTCGCCTCGCTGCGGGCCACGTCCATGTCGGGCGCCCTGGACCAGGTTCGCGTCGCGGCGCTGTACCTCATGGCGGTCGCAACGGGCGGGATAGGGCTGTCAGTCCCGCCCAGCCACGGCACGCCGCCGGCGAGCAGAACACCTCCGCCCGGCAGCGGCGCCGCGACTGCTCCCAACGGGTCGCTGGACAATTTCGGACCGACCGTCCAACCCTTGGCGGGATCGTAGATGTCGACACTGCCGACTCGGCCGTCGCTCGAGGTCCCTGTCACCAGCACGCCTCCACCCGGTAGCGGGACGCCAAGCATCTGCCCCCATCGCGTGGTGCTGAGGTCGCCGCCCGAAACCCATCCACCAGCCAGAGTTGCGGGCTGCACCGAAGGCGAGGCCGAAGCTGCAGTTTGTGAAGGGGTTTTGCTGGCTTGCGGCGCCTGAGAGCAGGCGCCCGAGGCGCTGACTGCGGCGCAGCACAGCAGGGCTAACGACAGCCTGGACCTTCCCGTCCACATCCCTCGGTCGCCACCCATCAGAAGTTGGAGCTCGTTGCAGGTGCTAGACCCAAAGCGACTGCCAGCAGGAGCAACGACGCTATCGGAGCAACCCGCTTCATTGGAGTCACCTGCTGTAACGGTCGGGCCTTGCCTCTGTTACGAGCGAAATCCGCTGAGCGCCGCCCCCTGGGCCTTTCCCGGCGGGCCCTTCGACCCTTTCGATGTGGCCGAGCCCCAGCCAGGATCGAACCTGGAGGGTTATGGCAATGGCAATCGCAATTCGTAAAGGGAAGCCGGCAGTCGCGGCGCATCAGGTCTCGAGCGCCGCCATCTGGCGGGAGCTCGACAAGGCCTCGTTCGCCGTCATCGGCTACGTGACTCCGTCGGGACAGGCGCGGTCCAGCGGCGTCGTGTACAAGACCGTGGGCCGGCGCCTGTTTTTCGTGGTCGCGCCAGACGGCTGGAAGGCTCGCCACATCAGCGCCAGCCACAAGGTCTCCGTGACCGTTCCGGTACGCCGTGGTGGCGTGCTCACGCTGATGATGCCAATCCCACCGGCCACGATCAGCTTCCACGCAAGCGCGATCGTGCACCCGGCCGGCTCGATCCAGGTGGGGTCGCTCTCGAAGGAGCTCGAGCGCCTTCTGCCCCCGGAGGGGCGCGAACGGGCGGTGGTGATCGAGGCCATCCCTGAGGGTGAGTTCCTCACCTACGGCATCGGCGTTCCACTGCTCTCGATGCGCAACCCGGAGCTTGCCCGGGCCGTGGTACCGGTCGGAGCAGAAGAGCGCCCGACCGCTCGCCCGGCGGCTCCAGGTCTCGCCGTCTACGCGCTGATGGCCGTGGTTCTCGGCAGCGGAGTGGCGGGCATCTGGTTCGCGCCCGCGAGTGTGGTCGCGTTTCTCGCCGTGATAGGGGCCGGCATCCTCGCCGCGAGGACCGCGATCACGCACAAGAAGACGCGCATCGCGGTGTTCGCGATCGAATCCTTCGTCGCCGTGACCGCCATCCAGGGCGGCGCCGGCCAGCTCATGGGCACCATTCCGGTTCCGCTCTCCTGGCTGGCCGGCACTCCGTTCAGCGACTACACGGTGCCCGGCCTGGCGCTGCTGGTGCTCGTCGGAGGCACCAGCGTGGTCGCGGTCGCGACGGTCTTCGTCGAACGTGAGTGGGCGCTGATCCTCTCAGTGATCGCCGGGCTGTTCATGGCAGGCTTCGAGGT
>JBKPCW010000189.1:0-7095 GCA_046727555.1 Candidatus Dormiibacterota bacterium
ATCGAGGAGGGATCGATCCCGGGTCCGAAGAAGGTCACGTGGAAGGTGTCGAAGACGGTGTTGGCGGTGGGCTTGGGCGTCGCGTTCGATGTCGGCTTGCCGGCCAGGACGCTCGCCGGCAAGAGTCCCGCCCCCAGCGCGGCGCCGGCCACGCCTGCCATCGAGCCGATGAACGTACGGCGGGACAGGTGGCGAGCGTGGTGCAAGGCGGCATGCGCCGGCGGCGGAGAGAGGGCCCACCTCGCGGCATCCAGGTCGAACTTTCGCACTGGCATCACCTCCTGGAGAAGAAAGGAGACCGGCGGCGTCGGTCGGATCCTAGACCCGATCCGGCCGGACGTCTATGGGACGTTTGGCTCCACGGCGCCGATAGAATCGGAATCCGCGGCCCCGCCCACGTAGCTCAGGCGGCAGAGCATCTCCTTGGTAAGGAGAAGGTCCCCGGTTCGAATCCGGGCGTGGGCTCCAGTTTCTGGTCCATTAAGGACGCCTGAAGAATCACCTCGTTGAGTGGCATACTCGACGAGTTGACTTGTCCACTCAACAAGGGGGTGTCCATGACCAGGAAAGTCATCGGTCTGATCGGCGTCACCGGCCTGCTCTTCGGCTTTGGGGTGATCCCAGCTGCCGCCGACTACAACCCGCCGCCGGCCGTCGAGGGCAAGTGCGACGCCGGCCACGGTGCGTTCGGCGCGTTCTCTCACCACTTCGAGGCCTTTGGAGGCGTGAACTGGATCGCGGCCGACGCCAAGGAAGACGGCGGCATGGGCCACGAGACCGGTCCTACGAACTCAGGCTTCTCGCAGTTCTGTAAGACCCAGTAACCGCTCGGCGTTCCCGGCGTAGACGGCCGCCCGGTCGCCTTCGGCGAGGTCGCAGGCGTCGATGTCACGCATCGTCGCCTCGACCGCGTCGGGAGGGCCGAGCGGCATGTCGGTCCCGAACAGCACGTGATCGGGCCCGAAGAAGTCGACCACGCAGCGCATCGCGTGCGGCGCGCCGAACAGCGCGGTGTCGGCGAAGAAGCGGCGGAAGTATTCGAGCGGAGGCCGCGGCAGCGAGTCCTTGACCTGCCGGAACCCAGGTCCCATGCCGAGTCGCGCCGAAAAGTGCGGCACCATCCCGCCGCCATGGTGGGCGACGACCTTCAGCCGCGGATGCCGCTCCATCGCACCTGAGTAGACGAGGCGCGACAGCGCGGCGGCGGTCTCGTACGGCCATCCAAGCGACCACCACAACCCGTAGTCCGAAACGCTCTCGCTCGCGTAGTCGGCGAATGAGGCGCCGCGCGTCGGGTGAAGCCACACGGTTCGGTCGAGGGTTTCGATGCGCGCGAGGATGGGGTCGAACCTGGCGTCGTCCAGGGGCACGCCGAGAACGTTGGTGAACAGCTGCGCGCCGAGCGCGCCAAACTCGCCACACGCGCGGTCGATCTCGCGCAGCGACTCCTCGGTGCCGTTCAGCGGCAGCGCAGCGGCAAAGCCCGCGAAACGGTCAGCATGCTTCGCCACGAGCGTCGCCATCTCATCGTTGGCGAGGCGAGCTAGCTCCGCCGCGATCGCAGGCGGTCCGGCCTCCTCGAGCGGAGGCACGGCGAGCACGAGCACCTGCCGGTAGTCACCGAACGCTTCGACAGCGCGCCACCGCGCATCGAGATCGCTCAGGACGTCGTTGAAGCGGAAGACGCCCTCGCGGTAGTAGCGCAGCTGCGCGTCGCTGACCGAGCTACGCAGCTGCCTCTCCAGCCGGTCGAGATAGCGACGAGGCAGGATGTGTGCGAACGAGTCGATCTTGCGCACGGCCTGCTTAGAGCAAACCACGTATGGAACGGGCCCTGCGCGAGAACGCCTCACGGTAGGCGGGCGATCGGTTCATGCCGGCGCCCGAGTTCTACGTCGTGCACGCCGCCAGGCCCCGGATCCTCGGCGCCGTCGAGGCCGCGCTGTGCCCGGCGACGCTCTGGACGTCTCGCGCCAGGTCTTCGCCGAGGTCGGCAACACCTCGTCGGCGGCGATCTTCTTTGCCCTGGAGAAGCTGCTCTGTCGCGACCCGGCGCGCGGCGACGGCCTGGGGCTTGGCATAGGGCCCGGGGTCTCGCTCGAGCTCATGCGCCTGAGAGCCCGGCCGATTTCCTCGGCACGCTAACTTACCGAACGTAGCCGCTTCACTTTTTCCACAGGAGGTGTAGCGTTTACGCGCCTTGCGAGCCCGCCTGGAGACGGAGTGGCCTGACGGCCAGGACGACGGCACGAGGTCGCAGGCTGGAACCGGAACGATGAGGACGTGGTTGGCACGAGGCACGCGCAGGTTCGCCGTCGATCCGCGCCGGCGGTTCGGCCGCAGCGGCGGGGCCAGGCGCCTGCTCTCGACGGATGGCGAAATCCCGGCCAACCCGCACGGGGCATGGGGCGGGCTGGTCTCGGCGCTGCAGCGGCACACCGTCCACGGCGAGCTGGCGCAGCTGTCGAGAGAGGACCGCCAGGTCCTGTCGCTCGCCTACCTGAGCGGGCACACCAACCGCGAGATCGCGGCGATGCTGCACGTGTCGGTCAGCACTGTCCGGCGCAGGCTGTCGCACGCACTCGCCCGCCTCGAAGAGTCGATGCGCCGGGCCGGGACGTGGGTCTCGATGCTGGCCCTGGCCGCGCTCGCGCTCTACGCGCGGATGACCCATTCCGCCCGGACGACGAGGTGGCCGGCCACCGTGGCCGTGGTTGCCGCGGGCACGGCCACCGCGGTCACGCTCGGCGTGGTCGGGGTGGGCTCGAGCGTGGCGCAGGCCACGCAGGCGCCGGCCCAGTCGCGCGCGACGCATCCCGGCACCGTCTTGCCTGGCGTCGTCAGGACGGTCGCGGTCATCACGACGCCCGCGGTGCCCGACGCGTTGAGCCCGGACATGCCGAAGGGCAAAGTGGTGTCCGCGGCCAAGCGCGCCTCGAACCAGACGATCGCGCAGGGATCGACTTTCGGGTGTCACGACAACCCGACGAACGCTCCCCCGACCGTGCCCGTCGGACCTCGCGGATCCCATCCTGGCGCGCCGGTGACTCATCCAGGCCAGGGAGGCTGCGGCCCGCACGCGGCGTAACCTTCGAACCAGGCGGGGTGCCGCGGGTCTGAGGAAACTCTAAGAATCCATCGAGCCTCCTCAAAGGTGGCCGCGCGAACCTTGAGCACAGTTCGCACCAGCAAGCCAAGCGGAGGTTTGAAGCACCGATGTCAGAGATGAATCCAGGGGAGCGCGACCAGACGCTGCTTCCGCCCCCGGAACCCGGCGGCACGCCTCCGCCGGCGCACGCCCCGCAGGACACGATCTGGAACCGCATCGCCGCGTTCATCGTCCTGATCGCGGTGGTCGCGGCCGCCGCCGGGGCGGGCATCGGCTGGAGCCTCGCGCGCGTCGTCGGCAACCACCAGACCGCGCAGTCGACGTCGCAGCCGTTGACGCCGATCACCCAGGTCACTCCGGGCACGAGCTCGCCCGCGACCGGCGCCACCACCACCGAGTCCATCGCGGCGAAGGTGCGTCCCGCGATCGTCGACATCACCACCATCCTCGGCAATGGGGAGGCCGCCGGCACCGGCATGCTCATCAGCCCGACCGGCGAGATCCTGACCAACAACCACGTCGTCACCGGTTCGGCGAGCATCACCGTGAACGTCCAGGGAAGCTCGCGCGACTACACAGCGCACGTCGTCGGCGTCAACGTTGCCCAGGACGTCGCCGTCATCCAGATCGACCAGAGCGTGTCAGGGCTGCCCACCGTGACCTTCGCCGACTCGTCCTCGGTGCAGGTCGGCGACCCCGTAGTCGCGATCGGCAACGCCCTTGGCCGCGGCGGCGCGCCCGCCACGTCGGGACACGTCACCGCGCTCGACCAGACGATCACCGCGGGCGAAGGCCGCGCCAACTCCGAGACCTTGAGCGGCATGATCCAGAGCGACGCGCCGATCTACCAGGGCGACTCCGGCGGCGCGCTCGTCAACGCCTCGGGCCAGGTCATCGGCATGATCACCGCGGGTGAGGCGCAGGGCTTTCGCTCCGCCGCCTCCGACGTCGGCTATGCGGTCTCAGCCAACAGCGCGGTCGCGCAGGTCAACAGGATCCTTGTCCACGAGCAGGGCGCGGACCTCACGTACGGCCAGTTCGGATACCTGGGCGTCTCGGTCCAGGACTCGACCGCCGCCGGCGCCCTGGTGGTCGGTGTCCAGAGCGACTCGCCGGCCGCGGCGGCCGGGATCACTACCGGCTCGGTCATCACCGGCATCGGCGGGACGACGGTCACCTCTTCCGACACCCTCGGGAAGGCGATCAAGGCGCACCGGCCTGGCGACAGGGTGTCGGTCAGGTGGACGACCAGCGACGGCGCTGCCCACACCGCGACGGTGACGCTCGGAGGGGTGAATCCCTGAACCCGGTCACAGGACCGGCGGCGTCCTGGAGGCGTTACGGGGGCGGCGAGTTCGTGTGGCCTGTATCCTTTACGGGTTGTGCGAATAGTCGTCAAGGACCCAGAGGAATTCGAGCAGGCGTTGCGCGAGTTCCGGCGCAAGGTCCAGGAGCAGGGTCTCGTCCGCGAGATGCGACGCCGCTCGCACTACGTGCCGCCGGCGGAGGCCCGCAAGATCAAGAGCCTTCGCGCCCGGAGAAGGCGAACCCGCTAGCCCGGTATAATCCCCGGGTTCGGTGACCATGGCGGAGGGGAAACACCCGTTCCCTTTCCGAACACGGAAGTTAAGCCCTCCAGCGCCGATGGTACTGCCGGGGTAACCCGGCGGGAGAGTAGGTCGTTGCCGAGCGTTTTCTTAAGTCCCGCGGCCTCGCAGCCGGCGGGACTTAAGTGCTTCTAGAGGACCGGTTCGGGCTCCGCAACCGACTCCGCACGCAGTCGCGGCAGCAGCACGTAGCAGCGCACCGCAAGCAGTGCGAGCAGTCCGACCAGCGCCGCCAGGACGTCGACCACGACCTGTCCGACGGTGTTGTGGAACCCGACGATCAGTCCCGCTTCGGTGACCACTCCAAGCGCCAGGATGGGCATGAACAGCCGGTCGTGGACCGCCATGAAGAACTGGACGAGAAGGTTGTCGAGCGCCAGCGCGAGCCCTATGACACCGACTGGAAACACCAGCGGGATCGCGTCGCGGAAGCTGGGCCCGAACAGCACCGCGACCACGACTCCCGGCACCGCGGCGAACACGACGAGGGCGCACGCGCCCAACCCCGTGAGGATCGCCGCCGATGACAGAAGGATGCGGCCGGGGTGCTGCTCCCTGGCCACCGCCTCGACCACGCGCGGAAAGAGGACCTGGCTGACGCTCAGGGTGAGGAAGTAGAGGATCGTCCCGATCTTGTTGAGGCCCCCGTAGATCCCGGCGTCGTGGTCGGTGAGGTAGTGCTTGGCCAGGATCACGTCCTGGTTGTAGAGGATGAGCACGCCGACGATCCCCACGGCAGCCGTGAGCGAGAAGTTCGCCATCACGCGCAGGTGCACCCGCGTGCCGACGCCGCGGAAGTGGTCGCGCAGAGAGAACAGGCCGAGGCAGAAAACGAACGCGAGTCCCGCGAAGACCGCGGCCATCGCGCCGGAGACCGCGTATCCCGCCATCAGAAGCCAGAAGGCGACGACGGTGCGCACGACCAGCTCGAGCGAAAGGTTCAGCGACAGGGCGGTGAAGCGCTGCAGGCCCTGCAGGATTCCACGCGGGATGGCGACCTGCCAGATGAGGGCGATCGAGAAGCCGAGGATGAGGATCGGTATGGTCGAGCCCACGTGCGCGTAGGCCGCGATCGGCCGCGCGAACAACGTGGTCAGGAGGATGAACGCGAGGCACGGGATGGCGATCAGGCGCACCGTGCGCGCGGTCAGGGAGCGGACGCCCGTGTCACCGCGCGCGGCCAGCATCGCCGTGTAGCGGGCGAGGACGATGATGATGATCAACGCCGGACCGGTGCCGACGGCGTAAACCGCGATCAGGAACGCGACCTGGCCGTAGGTCGCCGGTCCGAGGACCCGACCCGCGATGGCGTGGTAGACGAAACCGCCCACGCCCGCGGTCAGGCCGCCGAGGAAGAGGACCAGGTTCTGCCTGACGAGGCGGTTCTGCAGCAGTGGGGCCAGCCGCCGCCCTGGTCCCAATCGCAGCACGTCCGGAGGATTCTAACGGGATAATTCCTTGCCGATGCCGGACCCCCTGAAACCACTCGTCACCGCCCTGATCGTCAGCCGCAACTCGAAGGACGAGCTCCTGCGGTGCCTGAAGACTTTCTTCGCGAGCGCCGACGTGCCCGTCGAGGCGGTGATCGTGGACAACGACTCTTCGGACGGATCCGCCGCGGCGGTGACGGACGACTTTCCCCAGGCGACGGTGCTGGTCGAGTCGAAGAACCTCGGCTACGGCCGCGCGGCCAACATCGGCCTCGAGCGCTGCCAGGGCCGATTCGTCCTCCTGCTGAGCCCGGACGTGACCCTCGATCCGCAGTGCGTGGGCCGGCTGGCAGACCTCCTGCTCACCCGGCCCGACGCAGGCGCGGTCGGTCCCCGGCTGCTCCTACAGGGTGGCCGCCTCGACCCCGACGCGCGCCGCGCCTTTCCCGTGCCGCGCACGCTGTTCTACCAGACGGTCGGCCTGAGCAAGTTGTTCCCAAAGAGCCCGCGCTTCGGCCGGCACAACATGGGCCACCTGCCGGAGACCGAGGTCCACGAGATGGACGCCGGCACTGCGGCGTGCCTCATGCTGCGGCGCTCGGCCCTTGACCGCGTCGGCTTCTTCGACCCGCGCTACTTCATGTTTGGAGAGGACCTGGACCTTTGCTACCGGCTGAAGCTTGGTGGCTGGAAGATCTTCTACCTGCCGTCAGCCACAGCGACCCACAACGTCCGGGAGCTCGGCGCGGATCGAGAGCGCCAGGTCGCCTACGAGCGGCACCGCGCGATGTGGACGTACCACTTCAAGCACCACTCCGAGGACGTGTCGGCGTTCGGCAATGGCCTGGTGTGGGCGCAGATCTGGGGCCGCTACGTCGCGTCCCGCGTCGGCAGTACCCTGCGCGGAGGCCGGCGCGCCGCCACCTGACACATGTACCACCAGATCTCG
>JBKPCW010000190.1:0-8264 GCA_046727555.1 Candidatus Dormiibacterota bacterium
CCGCAGGAGCGCCCCATGACGGCGCGGCGTCCGGCGCCGCGGGAACCGCGGCCGCCGAGGATGCGGGAGCGCCCCACGTCGGTGCGGCGCCGGGAGCGGCAGGCGGCGGTGCGCCCCACGAAGGCGCTCCGGACGCGGACGGCGGTGGTGCGCTCGGCGCTGGAGCGGGAGGTGGCGCTCCCCACGATGGGGCCGGTGTTTGCGGAGCCGGAGGACCGGTCACCGCCGGGGACGCCGGAGACCCCCAGCCACCGGCGCCCGGATTGGCTTGCGCCGGCGGGGCCCAACCTGCTGTCGCAGGCGGCGCGACCATGGTCGGAGCGACCGGTCTGGGCTGCACCGGGGGCGCCCACGTGGCAGCCACCCCCGCGGTCTGGTTCTCCGGCGCGGCCGGCCGCACGGGCGGCGCGGACTTCTTCCTGTGGCGGCGGCGCGTGCGCAGGTAGAGCAGGGCGACGACGATCGCCGCCACCGAGAGCAGGATGATGAGCAGATTCGTGTCTGGCATTTGCGGTTAGAGGGCCTCCCTTCGCGCCTGTTGCGTAGCCGTGAAGTATGCCATCGTGCTCAGCCACTTCCACCCGGCATGGCGCCGTTCTCGATCACCAGGCGACCCGACGCGACACCGGGCACTGTGACGTCGGCCTCGAGCGAGTGAGCGCCGGCGCCAAGGGGCGCGCCGGTCACGACGTGCACGACGAGCCGCCGTCCGAGCGGCATGTCGAGCCGCTTGGGCAGCGGGGCCAGTCCCGCGTTGGTCTCGATGTGCAGCTGATGCCCGGTGACGAGCACACCGTCGAGACGCAAGCCGGTCACGCCGACCAGGACCGCGGGACGCGTTCGGTTCTCCAGCGCGAAGCTCACGCCGGCTCTCTCGGAGCGAAGGCTGCGCAGGTCGGCGAGCCGCTCCGCGAGATAGCGCGGGATCTCCGGCCGCGGCCGCGCCGGCGGGGAGGTCGCCGACACCTTGAAGCGCAACGCGGCGCGATCGACCACCGCTCCCGCGATCGTGAGCGTCGCCTCGATCGTGTAGTCGCCCTGCGCCGGCAGCGGAAGGCTGAGCGACGTCGCGCTCACCGCGGGCTCGAACGGCGTGGGCACCTCGACCTCGACCACGCCCGTATATGACTTCTTCTGCACCGCGTCGCGCACGCGGTCGAACCCGCGCGCGCCGGCCGCGCGCTCGCGCGTCACCGACCAGCGCACGGTTCCGCGGCCGCCGACCGCCGGGTCGTCGTTGACGACGACCAGCCGCGCCGCAAACGGGACGTGAGGGCTCTGCACGACACCGAAGGGGCGGCCGGGTTCGAAGGCCAGCGGTTCGATGATCACGCGCGTCGCCTTGAACGCGTGTGTCAACGCCTCGAGCGCCTGCTTGGGCTGCCGCGCCCCGTCGAGCACGCCGAAGCCGATGCCCGGGAACGGGTCGACGAGGTGAAATGCAAACGCGCCCCAGCACGGCTCGAACTTGCGCGTCCGCAGGTGCTCGGCGGCGTAGCGCACGAGGTCAGCCTGGTAGCGCTGCGAGGCGCGGATGTACGACTCGCGGTCCTTCTGCGCCGAGGGCAGGCCCACGCCTCGCTCCGCCCAGTTGACCGGCTGAAAGCCGGCGTGCCGCCACGCCGGATCGTCGTCGGCCACCGGCCAGGCGCCGCCCATCGAGTCCCATGCGGCGGAGCCCGCGTCGGGGAGCGACTGCGCGCCGAAGGCGGAAACCATCATCGGCTCCACCTGCGCGATGTCGTGCCAGGCGCCGTCCGACCACCCCAACATCAGGTGAAGGTCGACGTCGCCCGATGCGGCCAGCGCGGGCCGCGTCGGATCGATCCGCTCGAACGTGGCCTTCAGCTCCTGGTCGATGGAGTGGTTCTGGCGCACCGCGTGCACGTCCCCGAGGTCGAAGTTCGTGGCGAGCCATGGCGGGTCGTCGTGCGCGGTCCACATCACGATCGACGGGTGGTTCTGGAGCAGCGCCACCATCTCCGCGAGCTGCTCCCGCGCCGCATTGTCGAAGAAGCGCGCCTCGTCGTTGCGCGCGTGGTAGACGTAAGTGCCGGTGAGCGGCAGGTCCTGGAAGACCAGCATTCCGGCCTCGTCCGCCTGGCGATAGAACTCGAGCGGGAGCACGTTCGCGACGACTCGCAGCGCGTCGACGCCGGCCTTCTTCGCCGTCGCGATGTCTGCCGCGAACGTCTCCGCGTTCAGCTCGTCGAGCCGGTACGCCGGTGCGTAGCAAGCGCCGCGGACGAACATCGGACGGCCGTTGACGCGGAAGCTCCAGCGGCGAGGCCCGATGTCCCACGTCAGATCCCGAAACGCAAATCCGTCTCCGACTCGGGATGACTCCACGCCATCGGCCGTACGCGCGACCAGCTCGGCGCGATAAACCGGCTGGGCGCCGAAGCGCCACGGGTCCCAGCGCTTGGCGCCGGGGAGGGCGAGCCGCATCGACACCGTCTGCTCGGCGCCACCCGCGAGGTGCACGTCGCGGCGCAGGCGCAGCGCGTCGCGTCCCGCTGCGGGGACCGCGAGCTCGACCTCGCCGTCCATGGTGCGGCCGTCGAGGTTGCGCAGGCGCGCCTCGACCTCGAGACGGCCGTCGCCCGCCTCGAAGCCCGTGCGGATCCGCATCCAGTCGACGGCAATCGCCCCGACGTACTCGAGCTGCACCGGCTGCCACAGCCCGAGCGGCACTTCGGGCGTGTACGGCTCGGGCAGGCTGCCGTATGCGCTCGCCGGGTAAGGCTTCAGGTCGCCGTCGTTGAAGAGGCCCATGATGTGACGCTTCTTCTCGGGCTGCGTCTCGACGGGAGATTCGCAGCAGATGACGAGCTGGTTTTCGGGCTTCAGGTAAGGCGTGAGGTCGAAGCCGAACGGCGCGAAGTAGCCGTAGTGCGAGCCCAGCAGACGGCCGTTGAGCCACACGTTGGTGGCGAGGAAGGCCCCGCCGATGCGCAGCACGACGCGGCCGGCGTGGTCGGGGCGCGGGAACTCCGTGCGGTACCAGACGGACTGCCGGCCTTCCCTGGCCGCGAGCTGGCGCGGCACCTCGACCGGCTTCCAGCCCGACCCTCTCCCGATGGGCAGGCCTTCGGCCTCGCCTTCGCCCAGCGGCATCCAGACCGCCTCCCATACCGTGAGCTCGCGCCGGCCCGTCGGGCGCTGCGCGAGCGGCATGAACAAGGAGTCGCTCACCTTGAATACGCCCCATCCGCGGTCGCGCAGATCAGCACCGGCCGGTCGATCGCGCTGGTGAACGCTTCCGTCTCATCGCGCTCGACCAGCGCGAGGATGCTGCCGCCGAACCCGGCGCCCATGATCCGCGCGCCATAGCAGCCGGGCGCCGCCCAGGCCTTCTGCACGATCGCATCGACGTGCGGCGTCGAGACTTCGAAGTCGTCGCGCAGGCTGACATGCGACTCCTTCAGAAGGCTGCCCATGCGAGGGAAGTCGCGCTCGTGGAGCGCGTCGACGAAAGCCTTGACCCGCGCGATCTCGGAGTCGACGTGGCGCCTCCGCCTGGGGTCGCCCGACTCCGCCTCCCGGCGCCGCTGGTTGTAGGGCGTGTCGGCAAGCGAGCGGTGCTCGCCGGAGTCGATGACCGTGATCGCAACCTCGTCGGGAAAAGGGACCAGCTGATACTCCAGCGTGGCGCAATCGAGCAGCAGCGCGCTGCCGCGCCGGCCGAGCGCGGAGGCGAACTGGTCCATCACGCCGACCTGGACCCCCGTCGCCTTCTGCTCCGCGCGCTGGCACGCCAGCGCCGCCTGCTTGCCGTCCATGTCGGGCCGCAGCCCCGCCGCGACAGCGACGAGGAGCGCGGCCGAAGAGCTGATACCCGCGGCGGGCGGCACCTCCGACGTGACGGTCACGGCCTGCGGCTCGGCGCCGAGCTCTTCACCGACCGCTCGCACGTAGGCGAGACCGCCGTCGACCTGGCTGTCGATGGACCAATCGCCGGCCGGGCGCCCGGTCACGTCGGTGAAGCGGTCGACCGCCGCGGGCAGGACGAGGCCGCCGAGGTAGTCGACGTGCTCGCCGATGAGGTTCACCCGGCCGGGCGCCCGCCCGTGCCACTTCCCCAATCTAGAGGGCACGAAGCTCCGCGGCGGTGTCCTCGGCGCGCGCGTCGAGGATGAAGGCTCCGGCGCCGAGCTCGGAGCCGGCAAGGTACTTCAGCCTGTCCTTCGTCCTGTTGGGGGGATAGAACTCGATGTGGAAGTGATGCTGGTCGTGGCCGCGGCCGGGCGGCCGCTGGTGCATCGCCATCACATAAGGAAGGGGCTTCGCGAACAGCCTGTCGTACTTCTGGAGCAGCGCCTTGAGGTTCCTGGCGAAGGAGATGTCGTCGTTCTCGTCGAGGTCCGCGAAGCCGCCGCGGTGCTCGATCGGCGCCAGGTGCACCTCGTACGGCCAGCGCGCGAACTCGGGCACGAACGCGATCCACCGGTCGTCGCCGTTGACGACGCGCGGGCCGCGCCGCTCCCGGTCGATGATGTCGCAGTAGAGGCAGTGGCCGGTCTTGCGCTTGTGCCGCGCCTCGGCCGCAAGCTCGCGCTTCAGCACCGGCGGGATGAAGGGATACGCGTAGATCTGGCCGTGCGGGTGGCTCAGCGTGACGCCGATCTCCTCGCCGCGGTTCTCGAAGACGTAGACGTACTTCACGTTGGGAACGCGGCTCAGCTCGTCGGTGCGGTCACGCCAGACCTCGATCAGGTCACGGATGTGGTCGACGGTTTGCTGGCCGAGCGAGGAGTCGTGCACCGGTGTGTAGCACACGACCTCGGCGCGTCCCTGGTCGCCGGTGTAGGAAGGAAAGCGGTTCTCGAAGACGACGATGTGATAGGTCGGCTCGGGGATCTCGGTCTCCATGCCTCCGGGTTTGGTCGGGCACAGCGGGCAGTGGTCGGCGGGCGGGTGGTACGTGCGGTCCTGGCGCCAGGGGGCGACGGTGACCCATTCTTCGAGGAGGGGATTCCAGCGGAGCTCGCTCAAGAGGCCTTTTCGTAGTAGATGAGGTAGCGGCCGTCGGGCTTCTGCACCACGCGCTTCTTAATTCGCGTCAAGGGCGCGCCTCACCGCCTCGGCCGGAGTCTCGACCACCTCGAGCCCATTCACGTCCCACGTGTCGAGCGCGAACACGGGCCGGTCGAGACGTCGCGCGAGCGCGATCTCGCTCAGCGTGCCCCAGCCGCGACCGATCGCGATCACGCTGTCCGCCGCGGTCACGATGACCGTGTTGCGGGCCTGGCCGAGACCCGTCGCGAGGGCCACCGTCAGGTGCGCGTTCGCGCCGCCGCGGTCGGCGTCGGGAAGGATTCCGACCACGATCCCACCTTCGCTGGCGGCGCCTTCGCTCGCGGCGCCCATCACGCCGCCGAAGCCGCCGTTGATGACGACGGCGCCGCCCCTGGCGAGCAGCCTCCCGACCTCGCGCGCCGCGTCGAGCTGCGAAGGTGTCGCCTCCGACGCTCCGCAGACGGCGACGTACCGGCGTGACATCCGGCAAGAGTTTATTCGGTACACTTTCGAGCCGAAGTTCAACGCCCGTGGGGCAAAGGAGGTGAGGCGGAGCTTGGATAAACCGAGTCGCGGTGCCAGCCGCCTCGTTTGCCAGCCGGGAGCTCGGGAGGTCGTAAGCCTCTAGGGCTTCTGAACCTACTACCCGACTTCCGGAGTCGGAGGTAGGCAGCACTGCGAACGTAGAGCTGTAAGGGCCGGGTCCTCCCGGCCCTTACTTTTTTTCTGTCGATAGGATTCACTCTCGTGGCGCAGGACTACACCGCGCGCCTGAACGCAAGCCCCGAGGGCTGGTTGAAGGCGATGGGCATCGAGGTGACGCTCGCGACCCAGGACGAGGTCCGCGCGGAGTTGACCACCGGCCCCGAGCACCTCCAGGGCTACGGCATCGTCCACGGCGGCGTGCATTGCGGGCTCATCGAGTCCCTCGCCAGCATCGGCGCCGCGATCTACGCGGTCTCCCGACAGCAGCATGTGGTCGGGCTCGAGAACAACACCAGCTTCATCCGGGCGGTTCGCTCCGGCGTGCGCCTGAGGGCGATCGCCACGCCCCTCACCCGAGGCCGGCGGACGCAGGTGTGGGAAGCCCGCGTGCTCGACGACCAGGACCGCCTCGTCGCCACCGGCCGCGTCCGCCTGCTGTGCCTGGAGGGCGACGCCGCGCTCGCCGGCGAGCAGGTCAAAGGCGCCCTCCACGAGGAGCGGTCCTAGCCTAGACTGGCGCCGTCGATGGCGCGGGCGGAGGCGCAACTGCCACTCACCGCCGACGGGGTGACGTCGGCGCTGATCAAGTTCGGTGCACGCACGGCCGCCGACATCGGCGATGGCGCCTCGTTCCACGTCCGGGGCGACGCCTCTCTCATGATCACCGGCCTCCCCATCCCGATGTTGAACAGCGTCCTGACGGTTCGGACGACGGTCGCCGCGGCCGACGTCGCCTACCTGCTCGACGTCGTGGCGCAGCGAGGAGTTCCACATGGCGTGGAGGTCAGGCCCGGCTGCTCACCGGAGATCGGGGAGCTGGCCCAGGCGCGGGGGTTCGTAGAGGACGAGAAGATCCCGCTGATGGCGATGGGTCACGACCTGGATCCGCTGCACGCCGCCCATCACCCAGGCCTCGAGATCAAAGTGCTGGAGCCGGAACGGGCCGAGGTCCACGCAGCGGTTGCGTCGCAAGGCTTCGATGCACCGATCGAGCTCTTCGAACGACTGATCTCCCCCGCGAGCCTGAGGCATCCGGAGGTGCGCGTGTATGTGGGGTTCGTCGAAGGGGAGCCCGTCACCACCGCCCTCAGCTCCACGAGCGGCGATTACGTCGGCGTCTACGACGTCGCCACCCCCGCGCGCCATCGCGCTCGGGGTTACGGTGCGGCGATCACCGCCCAGGCGGTCATCGACGGTTTCGAGGCGGGAGCCTCCTACGCCTACCTGCAGTCGACCCCGATGGGGCTCAGGGTCTACGAGCGCCTCGGCTTCAGAACCCTGGAGACCTGGTCGATGTGGGTCAGCGCTGCCCCGTCACATAGCTGAAGATGATCTCGTCGATCAGCCGCTCCACCGGCGCGAGGTCGTCGGTGAAGACCTGGTCGTGATAGGGAGACACGCGTAGCCGCCCCTCGTTGAGCACGCTGCGCGCGACATCCTGCGCGACCGGCTCGTCGATCAGCGCCAGGTTGTGCTCGACGTCGGCGACGGTGACCGGCGCCATGGTCCCGTACACCAGCGTGTTGTTGAACCCCGGCACGTCGACGAGAAGGACGGTGGAGTAGACCGCCGCCATCGTGCTCGCGATCGCGTCGACCAGCCGGTAGTCGGTCGCGGTGCGACCCGCGTTGACGACCGCGACGCCGTCCGGCCGCAGGTGGTCGCGCACCTCGCTGAAGAACTCGCGCGTGGTCAGGTGAAACGGGATGTAAGGCTGCCGGTACGCGTCCATGACGATGACGTCGTACTTCGAGCTGGTGGTGTCGATCCAGTAGCGCGCGTCCGCGACCACCGGGTGCACGTTCGGCTCGTCGAGGTGGAAGTAGCGATGGGCGACGTCGAGGATGTCGGGGTCGATCTCGACCCCGGTGATGCTCACGCTCGATCCGTAGGCGGCGGTCAGCTGGCGCGCCGCGGTGCCTCCCGCCAGGCCGAGGATGGCGACGTCGCGTGGCGGCGCCTCGGCGGCGCGCGCGGGGCGGAACGCGTCCGCGACGACCATGTAATCCCACGGACCCCCGGTCAGCAGGCTCGCCGAGTCATAGATGGAGTGGATCGCCTCGCCCTCGTTGAGGATCAGCTCGGTGCGCGTCCCATCCCTGACCACCTGGATGTAGCCGTACGCCGACTCCTTCTCGTAGACGAGGTGGCCCACCTGCGGCGGTTTGATGCCCGAGGGCAGGAAGATCCACGCCAGGATCACCGCCGCGGCGAAGGCGGCATAGAAGCGCCGGCGCGGCCACGGCCACAGGGCGACCACCGAGATCGCGACCAGGGCGAGGCCGAACCCTTCGAGCGTCGGCCGGGTGCCGTAGCTCGGGATGAACCAGAACACCGGCAGGAACGTGCCGAGGATGCTGCCCGCCGTGGACAGCGCGTACACCCGTCCCGCGGTGTTGCCGCCCGACTCCACGTCGCGCAGGAGCAGGCGGATGGCGAAGGGGCTGACGCAGCCCAGGAGGACGACCGGGGCGGCGAACAGGATCACGACCGCGAACAGCGTGCCCGCGACGAGACCGACGCTCAGGTCCTTGAAGCCC